>JANXYQ010000002.1 GCA_025355995.1 Spirochaetaceae bacterium
GCCGGAGCCCGCGCGAGCGGGCTCCGGCCTAGGGGCTAATTTTTGCTCTTCTTTTTCCCTTTCTTCTTCCCCTTCTTGCCGCCCTCGCCCCTAGGGGGCGCGCTCACGGCCCGCGCCGACTCCGGTACCGATTCGCCCCCACCCGCCGAGGCATCGCCGGCCAGAGCGCCCGGGTAGATCCGCGGTATCCACTTCTGGCTGTCAATGGGCGGCCGCGCGTACTTGCCCGCCTTCTGGCGCGGCGGCAGCTCGATGGGCTCCGGCGTGAGGTCCTCGTAAGGCACGCTCTTGAGCATGTGCGTTATGACGTTGAGCCTCGCGCAATACTTGTCGTCCGCGTCCACTACATGCCAGGGGCTGTCGGGGGTATCCGAGAATTCGAGCATCGCGTCCTTGGCGCGCGAATAGTCCACCCACTTCGAGCGGGCGGTCATGTCCATCGGGGAAAGCTTCCAGCGCTTGGCGGGATCCGAGAGCCTATCCTTGAACCGCGACTCCTGCACGTCGTCGCTCACGCTGAACCAGTATTTGAGAAAGATTATCCCGGAACGGAGGAGCATGCGCTCGAACTCGGGCACCGACCGAGCGAATTCCGCGTACTCCGCCTCGGTGCAGAAACCCATGACCTTCTCGACGCCGGCGCGGTTGTACCAGCTCCGGTCGAAGAAGACCAGCTCGCCGCCGGAGGGCAGCTGCGCGACATAGCGCTGGAAGTACCACTGGGTCCTCTCCTTCTCGGTCGGCGCAGGCAGCGCTGCGATCCTGGCGGAGCGAGGGTTGAGGCCGGCCGTGATGGCCTTTATCACGCCGCCCTTCCCCGCGGCGTCCCTGCCCTCGAAGAGGGCCACGACCTTGAGGGACTTGGCCTTCACCCACTCCTGAAGCTTGACGAGCTCGACGGTGAGCCTATCGAGCTCTTCGAGGTATTCCTTCTTCCTGATCGCGGACGAGTCTCCCATGCTTGCCTCCGGAGACAATTCTAGCCGAATTCGAGCCGCGATGCACTGACGGCTCAATCCCGATCCGATGTCGTCGTGAACTCGGCCCAGATCGGGTAGTGGTCGCTCAGGGCCCGCTCGGTCCCCGCGCTTCTCTCCGGCTCCGTCCCTGTACCCTCGACGGCCGCGAGGTCGAAGGATTCAGCCGGCCGCAGTACCCCCCAGGACCCGTCGTAGTCGCCAGCCATCGAGGAGGAAAGCTCCATGCGGTCGTAGGCGAGGCTCGCGCTGGCGACCGTCGTATCCGCGTCGTTGGGGATGACCGTGAGGAATCCGCCGGAGGCGAAGCCCGCGAGGCCGGGGCCGGGACCCTCGGCGTAGTAGCTTCCGTCGGCGTTGAAATCGCCGGCGCAGATGACGTCGGGCTCGCCCAGCGCGACGGAGGTCTCGTCCATCACCGCGGCTATCTCAGGGACTTCGGCCTCGGCCAGCTTCGGGCGCGTATGGACGGTAAGCATGGCGAAATCGAGGGGCCTGCCGAGCACTTGGAAAAAGGCTACGAGGGGCGGATAGGTGAACTTTTGCGGTCCGTCGTAAAGCTTCGAGGACTTCACTTGAAGCCTGTCGTTCCTGTACACGAAAGCGTATTGATTCCCGCGGACATAGGAAAAAACATCGCCGCCCGCGACTTCGTCCACCCGCGCGACGAAGGCCTTCATGGCCTTCTCGCAGGCCTCGTCGCTCGCCGTAGACCCGTTGGAGCCGACTTCCTGCATGGCCATCAGGTCGAAGCCGGCCGCTATCTTCGCCATCACGGCCATCGTCCCCACCCTCGCCTCCTTCGCCTCGCCGAGGATGGCCACGTTGTAGCTGCCGACCCTGATCTTCAATGGGCCGGATCCGGCGGTCGGGGCGCCCCTGTCCCGAGAGCAGGCGGCGAGGACGAGGATGGAGAGAAGCAAGGAAAGGTTCCTACGCATAATCGACCGGTATTATACCATGCCGATGGCGCTCGAGGGACGCGGACCCGGCCCGCGCCCTTGCGCGCTAGACGGAAGCGACCCTACACTAAGGCGATGGCGAAAAGACAGTTGCGATTCAGGTCCATCACGTTCACGGTCAACCTCTTCCTGGTCCTCGCCCTCGCAGTCGGCGTCGGCCTCGTCATGGTCGCCTTCACCTATTCCCTGCTCGCCTCGCGCAATCAGCTCACGCGGAGCAGCCTCCTCCAGCAGGGGAACATCATCTACACTTCGATCGCCAATTTCATGTTGCCCGGCGACGCCCCGCTCGCCGTAAAATTCGTGGGACAGATATCCATTTCCAGCCCCGAGTCGTCGATCTCCCTCTATCGCCGCGACGGCGTACCCGCCTTCTCCGACAACGCGACCATCGAGCGCGTGAACACGAACCTCCGGGAGGCGAAATTCTCGCCGCGGGCGCAGGCGGCGTCCCAAGCGGCGAGGCCCTCGACGCCGCGCTTCAAGGAGGCTTCGTCGAATCCTCCCTCCGAGGTCTTCTTCCAGGAATCCTCCGGCGGGAACAGCTACTTCCGCGCCTATCGGCCTTTGATCAACTTGCCAAAGTGCGCCGTCTGCCACGGCTCGGACCACACGGTGCGCGGCGTCATCGACATCAGGTCGGACGTCACTTCCGTCATCCGCACCCAGAACCTCACGATCGCGGGCGGCGCGGTCGGATTCCTCGTCGTCGTCGGACTCCTCGCCTTCCTCATAGGGTCCTTCCTGCGCGCCCTCGTGCTGTCCCCAATCCAATCCATCGGCAGCCTCTGCACCCAGGTGACCTCGGGCAGCTTCGAGGGCCGGGTCGATGTACGCGGCAAGAACGAGATAGGCGACCTCGCCAGGACGGTCAATCAGATGGTGGGCGGCCTGCGCGAGCGCTTCGAGCTCACGAAATACGTCTCGCGGGGCACGATAGGCGCCTTGACCGAGGGACAGAAGCCTCAACGCGTACAACGGACCCTCCTCTTCACGGACGTCCGCGGCTTCACCGCCTATACCGAAAGGCACGAACCCGAGCGTGTCGTGCGCGCGCTGAACCGACTGCTCGAGAGGCAATCCGAGATTATCCACGAGTGGGGCGGCGACATAGATAAATTCGTCGGGGACGAGGTCGTCGCCGTCTTCGCCGGCGAGGACGCGTCTACCCGCGCCTGCAGGGCCGCGAGGGACATCGTCCGCCTCTGCGCGATGAGGCCGGCGGACTTCGACGGCCTCTCGGTCGGGATCGGCGCGGCCTCCGGCCCCATCATCCAGGGCATGATCGGCTCCGAGCGGCGCGCGGACTTCACGGTGATCGGGGATTCCGTAAATATCGCGAGCAGGCTCTGCTCGATAGCGAAGGCGGGGCAGGTGATCGTCGGCGATTCAGCCAAGGCGGCCGCGGGCGCGGAATTCGCGTTCAAGGGACCCTTCGGCGCCAAGCTCAAAGGCAAGGCGGCGCCGCAAAAGGTCTGGCTGCTCCTGACGGGGGCCGGCCCCGGCTAGGGGGGGGGGAAGCATGAAAGGCATGCCGAGGTATTCGCCGCTCACGGCGGTCGCGGTCGCGCTCGCCCTCCTGGCGGGCTGCTCGCGCGCCCCGGAGGAGATATACGCCCCGGCCGATTACCCGACCTGGGAGAGGACGACCTCCATCACCCTCAACTACCCGATCCCCGGCCACGAGAACCGCCTGCGAATCCCGAGGATGAACGCGAAGGGCTTCAGCGCCATCCCCGCCCGAGTCGGAAGCGGCCTGAAATGGGATTTCCCGGAAGACACCGTCATCGTCAAGGAAGTCTACGCGACCGCGAATCCGGCTCCCGGCGACAAGCCCGTCCAGCTCACTATCATGGCGAAGGACCCGAACGACAAGAGGGCGCAGGCAGGATGGCTCTGGATAACGAAAGACCTGCCCGACGGCAAAGAGACGGTCTTCACCGGCAATTTCTGCGTCACCTGCCACGCGAACGCAAACGAGAAGCACCCCTACGGCGACGGCAACTCGAACGAGGATTTCAGGGACTATGTCTACTTCGTGCCCGGCGAGGCGGCCAAGTGACGCCGGCTACGCGGCGCCTAGCTCCACCCTCGATTTCGCCATGCCGACGACTGAGGCGACGGCGTCGCGATCGGGCGTTGGGGCGCGGAATCCCGCCATGCGCCCCGTGAAGACGGCGCGGAGCTCGCTTCCCGCCTTCTTGATCGAGTAGATGCCGGTGCAGTGGGGGCAGCGGAGCTCATCGCCGTCGCCCGTGTCGGCTGGCGGGGCGATGATGGGCCCGCAACGCTCGCAGTTGAGCATGAGCTGGCTATCGTTGGCGTGGCCCAGGATATGGTCGAGACCGCCCTTTCGCGCGAGGCCCGCGAAGACCGCGGCGAGGCTCGGGTCGAACTGGCTTCCCGCGTGCTCGACGAGATTGACGAGCGCCTGTCCCTTGGGCATGCCAGCCCGATAGGGCCGAGTGCTGGTCATCGCGTCGAAGGCGTCCGCGATGGCGATGATCCTCCCGTGGACCGAGAGCCCGCCCGACTGTCCGCCCGTCGGGTAGCCTTTGCCGTCCAGCCGCTCGTGGTGCTCCGACACTGCGAAGAGCACCAGCTGCGCGAGGGGATGCTTGTCGAGGACGCTCCTGCCGATCCCCGGATGCGCCTTCATCGCCGCGTACTCCTCGTCCAGCAGGGGACCCGGCTTGTTGAGGATGGAATCGGGAACGCCGATCTTGCCGATGTCGTGCACCAGGCCCCCGACGCTCGCGATGAAGCGGGAATCGGCGTCCAGGCCCGCCTCCTTCGCGAGCTCGAAGGCGTAGCGCGAGACCCGCCACGTGTGCCCCCCTGTGTAGGCGTCGCGCGCCTCGATGAGGGTCGCGAGGGTGAGCAGGGAATCGAGAAGGTTCGGGTCTATCTCCAACCTCATGAGCCGGCCTCCGTGACCTGATCCTCAAAGTATCGCGAAGCCCGCCCCAAAGGGAAGGGCGAGGGTTAGTCGAGGCGCACTTTCTCCCTCCAGGCATGGACAGGGCGGGCGATCGACCCGAAATTCGAGGGAGGACTCGGGATAGGAGGTCGACATGAGCGAAGACTCAGGCCCTGCGGCGCCTGACAGGCGTCGGATGGTGTTTCTCCTGCTGTCGCGAGTCGTGCCGGGATTCATCGTCGTGGCGGCGCTGATCTTCCTGCCGGCAGGCAGCCTCGCCTGGGTGAACGGCTGGGTATACATCGGGGCGCTCTCAGTCCTGATAGCCGGCGCGCTCTCCTATTTCCTGGCGCGCGATCCCGCCCTCCTCGAGAGGCGCATGAGGATGAGAGAGCGCAGGAGCACGCAGAAATTTTGCGTCGCCGCATCCTACCCCGTCATCGTCGCCGTCTTCGCCCTCCCCGGTCTCGATCACCGCTTCGGTTGGTCGAGAGTCCCGGCCGCGGTCGTCATAGTCGGCTTGGCGGCGGTCCTGGCGGGCTACGCGCTCTTCTTCGCCGTCATGCGGGCCAATTCCTACGCCTCGCGGGTGATTGAGATACAGGAGGGGCAGCGGGTCATCGATACCGGACCCTATGCGATGGTCCGGCATCCCTTGTACGTCTCGAGCCTCGTCATCTACCTCGTTTCGCCCCTCGTCCTCGGCTCGTGGTGGGCCGTGATCCCCGCCCTCGCCTACCTGCCCCTCCTCGTCGCGCGGATCCGCGACGAGGAAGCGCTGCTTCGCCGGGACCTTCCCGGCTATCTCGACTATTGCGACAGGGTGAAGTGGCGGCTGCTCCCCGGAGTGTGGTGAGGGCGCCGCCACGGGCGCCCTAGTAGCGCCAGCCGAGAGCGGCGGCGACGAGGTTCGCCGCGATCGCGACCGCGTAGGGTATGGCCGTGACGACGGCCTTCCCCCGGATCGTCTTTCGCGTGAATGCGAATATCGCCCAGGCGAAGAACCAGAAGTAGCCGATGAGAAGGATGAGCCAGATGCCGCCGAGGCTGCGCGACCAGAAGGGGTATTCCCAAACGAGGAGGCCCGCCGCGTTGAGGCAGCACTCCACGAATACGCAGACCGCGGTATAGCCGAGGGCGAAGAACCAGGCCTCGGGAATGCCGAGTATCCTCGCCTTGGGCCTTCGCGAGAGGCTGTGGTAGAAGACGAAGCCCAGAATGGCGAACATGAACATGATCTCGATGTTCCAGCCCACGGTCGTGCGCAGGGCGCTCGGCCCTGGGGCGGTCCAGACCGCGGAGCGGCCGGTGAGGGCGAGGACCCAGCCGTTCCAGCTCTCGTTGAGGAAATCGGCGCCGAATATCGCTAGGGCCGCGAAGAGCGGATTCCAGTCCCCGCCCTCCCTCGCGCGCTTGATCTCCATCGTGTACAGGTAGAATACGATCGCGAGAATTGGGATGACATACCATTGGAGAGTCGAGATATCCCTGAGTCCCAATAGCGCGCGCCGCGTAGCCTCTGTCATCTTCGCCCCCAGCCGAGATTCTCAGTATATTCACCTTATACTGATCGCGATAAGGAGGAGAGCATGAGGATCGCGTCATTCGTCGTCGCGGGACTATTGATTCTTGCCGGCGGAGTATGGTTCTTCCAGGGCATAGGCATCCTACCCGGAAGCGTCATGACGGGGCAGACCCGATGGGCGCTCTACGGCGGGATCGCCGTGATCCTCGGCTGCGCCGCGCTCACATATTCGCTTCGGCGGCCTCGGAGGAAATGAGCTCGAGCACCTTCGCCGCCACCTGCTCGGGCAGGTCGACCTCGGGCGCCCTGGAAGCGCCGCCGCCGGCGAAGGAAGGGCGAGCCCCGATGGCGTTCTCGCCGAAACGGGTCGCCGTCATCCTCGGGTGGAATACGCTGACGACGATCTTGTCCTTGGCCAACTCGGCCCGGGCGGTAAAGGAAAGCGCGTTCAGCGCGTACTTGGTGGAAGCGTAGGCACCGAGCGAGGGATAGGCGTTCTTGGACACCATGGAGCTGATGTTGAGGATCATACCTCCGCCCGCATCGCGCATGCGCGGGATCACGAGCTGCATCGCTCGCAGCGGGGCGTAGACGTTGAGCTCCATCGCCGTCTTGTACGAGCCGATGTCGATCCCCTCGACCGGACCGTACATGCCCTGCCCCGCGTTGTTGACGAGAAGGTCGACGCGCCCGTGGGCGCGGATCGCCGCCTCGACCAGGGCCTCTATGTCCTTGGCCACGCGCAGGTCGGCTCGGACCGCCATGGCTCCCGGCAGGCTCCGCGCGAGCGCGTGGAGCTTGTCCAACGAGCGGGCAGCCAGCACGAGCTTGGCTCCCCCTGAGGCGAGCGCCTCTGAAATCGCCTTGCCGATGCCTTCCGAGGCACCGGTGACGATGACTACCTTATCTTTGATGTTCATGGTGAGCAAAAGATACTGAAGGATCTCGCGGAGGCATAGGCGATCAGGATACTAGAGTCGATAGCCAGCTATCAGGTCTATGCCGCTGTTCAATGCACCGCGAGCGCCGCCGAACTCGGACGGTGGCGCGAACTCCATGGATTTCACGATGCTCACGGAGAAGCGTCCCTCGAAGGTCATCCTGCCCGCTTCACCGCCGGCAACGAGGAGGAAACCGTAGTCCAAGGGCCGAACGACCGTAACGTCGCCTGCCGTTCCCTTGCTGAGCTTTCCGACGCCGTCTAGGCCGCTGACGCCGGTCGAAAAATCGTAGCGGCCGCCGAGGAACCAGGCCATATACCCACCGATCCCGCCGTAGAAGCTGGAGTTCTCGTCCATCCTCGCCGACCATTTCGCCCACAGGGGTACCTCGAAGTAATCCATATACCATTTCGCGTGACCGTCGCTCGCTTCGACGCTGCATCCCTTGCCGCGGTAGCCTGCCTCGACCTCGATGCCGAAATCCGGCTGAAGGTTGGCGCAGGCATAGGCATAGGCCTCGCCTTGCAGGGCGAATACGGTCGACTGGTTCCATCCCGCATCGCCCGTCCAGAAGAAGCTCGGGAGGGCGAGGCCGCCCTTCACGCCGAAATCCAAAAGCCGCGGGGAAATGCCTTGGGCGACGAGGGGCGCGCCGGCCGACAAAACGGCGGCTACTAAAAGAATTACCGGGAGGCTAGGTCGTTTCATGCAATCCTCCGCATCCATTATTTGCGAGCCTTCGTGCCAACGCAAGGCGGTATATCCCATTCTCGGCGCCAGAAGCCAGGAGCTCGAATCGCCGAAAGCAATCCGCCCGGGTAGCCGGCGGATTCCCGGCCCTTGCAGCGGGCCTACGCATTCGCATCGATGATCGCTCGTAGGTTCTTGGCGACGCCGTCCGGCCATTGCCGCAGCCCCAGGTACCGCGCCTTTCCGGCGAGGGCCGGCGGGCAGGACTCGAGCCATCGCCCGGATAGGAGGAGCTCGGTCTCGGCCGCGTCGAAGCGAATCGGACCGACAGCCGTCCCTCGCCGATCCGCGTTCATCGGGCAGGAGTCCTGGCACCTTAGGCAATCGTAGACGCAATGATGGACGCCCTTGTCGAGCCAAGCGGGGAAGGGACCGCCGCTCTCGTTGAAGTAGGACAGGCATCTCTCGTTGTCGATGAGGAACCGGTCCGGTTGGATCGCGCCGGTGGGACAGGCTTCGAGGCAGGCGCCGCAGCCATCGCAGGTGGGAGCGACTCGGAGGCCCGTCCAATCGCCGTCGCCGCAGGGAAGGTCCGAGAAGAAGGCCATGAGGGAAAAACTGCTGCCCATTTCCTCGATATAGCAGATGTTGTTCCTCCCGTATTCGGCGAGCCCGCCCTGGACCGCCAGGCGCTTCAGCGGGAGATCCTTGGCGGCGAGGATCCGACAGCCTTCGGGCAGCGCAGCGCGGAGGCTCCTCTCCGCGGACTCGAAATCGGACATGACGAGACCAAGGCATCGATAGGCTCGGCCGAGATACTCGAACTCGACGGTCGAGAAGAAGGGATGGGGCACGGCGATAATTATCATCGAGGCGGCGGGGAAGCCGCCGGGAGGGTCGAGCTTGTAGAGGCCGTCCAGGATCCATCGCTGGAATCCGTTCAGGGCCTCCTCGGTTCGGAAGCGGCCCAGCTCCGCCTTGAGAGACTCGAGCCGATATGACGGAATGAGCTTCGCCCGCTCGCCGCTCCGGAAAGCGCCGGCGAGGGCGGATTCGAGCGCAGGCATCACCTGCCTCTCCGCAGCGCGTCGAGACGGGCCCTAGACTCGTAAGGCCGCACGAGGAGCTCGTACTCGGCATCGCCCAGGGGCCGTCCCAGCTTGTCGCAGGGGTAATCGGGGCAGGAGGCGCAATTCGGAATGCATTTTACTACGACGCAGGGCCACACCGGGCAGCCCTTGTCGATCAGGGCCGGATTATCGCCCGACACGCGGCCTTCGCAGAGGATCTGTTCCGGCGGGATGCGGAATCCATAGACCGCGAACCAGCCGTCGCTCAGCTCAGGCCTCCTGTCGTCCGATGCGACATTCGGCGCGTAGGCGTGGCACAGATCGCAGCGATAGCCGCACTTCGAGAGAACTTCCCCCTTGCTCATGCCATCCCTCCGATACTATCCATCCTGTCCGTGAGGAGATCCCCGACGCCCTTCCTGATTATGGCATGGTCGCGGTGAGGGCGGAAGTTAGCGGACCCTGATTATGCTTACATATGTTTTTTAGTATATTCTGGGCATAGCTTCGAGAGGCCGGAGCGCGTGCAGAGCGGCAGGAGGAATCAGGATGAGCATAGAGATCACCGTGAGCGTCGAGGCGGAGTGCGGCCTAGCCAGGGCCTGGGAGTGCTGGACTACGCCGGAGTGCATCGTCCTCTGGAACCACGCGAGCGAGGATTGGCGCTGTCCCTCGGCCGCCAACGACCTGCGCGCGGGCGGCTCCTTCTCGTATCGGATGGAGGCGGTCGACGGGAGCATGGGTTTCGATTTCGGCGGCGTCCACACCGAGATCGAGGAGGGCAGGCTCATAGCCAGCGCACTCGGCGACGGAAGGAAGATGCGAGTCTCCTTCGAGGAGTCCGGCGGCAGGACACGGGTCGTCGAGACCTTCGAGGCCGAGGGCTCGAATCCGCCGGAGCGCCAGCGACTGGGCTGGCAGGCGATCCTGGACAATTTCAAGCTGGTCGCGGAGAGGGGATAGACCGCTCAGCCCTCGATCGTCGCCACGAAGCCCTTGGCGGCCTCGATCCAGGCCTCGACGGATTCGATCGCCAGCTCGGCCCGGTCGATCATGATCCAGCCCTTCCAAACCCCGCAGACCATCTTCCCGCCCATGAGGTAGCAAGTGCCGCCGAACATCTTCATCCTTGCCATCCCGTCCTTCTCGACGATGGCCCTGATCATCGTATCTAAATCCTCGTCGTAGGGCATTCCCGCCTCCCCTCCGAGATCGGCTAATTCCATCGGCAGCCTCGATTATGGAGGAGCTTCCATGAAACTGAAAGTGCTTGTCGGATCGGGCGACCGGGTATGGGGCCCACCCTGCCCCGGCCGTGAACGGCGCGAGCCTCTGGCCCGCTACTCCATCCCCTCGCCGAAGCCCGCCTCGACGAGCCGCCTGAGCTCGTTGACGAACCTCGCGGCGGGAGCCCCGTCGATGAGGTCGTGGTTGAAGGCGGCGGTGACGTTGACCATCTCGCGGATCTCGATCGCGTCGCGGACGACGACGGGCTTCCTGGCGACGCTCCCGATCGCGAAGGACGAGGCCTTGGGACCGCCGATGTAGGGCAGCACGTAGCCCGACGCGGCCTTCACCAGCCGGTGGCTCCTCATTATCCCCCGGAAGACGGCCCTGACCGCGAACGCGGGGAGGTAGGACTTCGCGACGTCGTCCGCCTGAGGTTGGCCATGGAGTTGAAGTCGGGATGGGCCTTGATACAGAGGGCTACGGCCTTGACGAAGAAGGCGAAGAGCGAACCGCCCCTGCCCTCCCTCCTCGCCTCTCGCAGGGCCTTCCGGAGTCCCGTTACGCCGAACTCGAGGAGGGCGTAGGTAGTGTGGCCGCCCTCCACGGCCTGGAAGCCGTAGATCGACAGCTTCCTGAGCTCGGAGGTCCTCCTGGTCGAAGCGGGCACGCTCTATCCTCCCTTGGCTGCGGGGAGTTTAGCACGTGACGCGCGGAGCCGGCCTTGGGATGCCGCGCCCAATCAGCGCTCGGCCCGCCTCGATGCGGTCGTTGGGAAACATTCCTAAATATCCCTAGAGCACGGAATAATGCGACAGGACAACGCCGTCGCCAAAGGCCTTCGTCCCCAGTAATTTTATCTTCTTTGCTTTCTCATTGGCTGTCCACCGCCTGCCTTTTCCGACGACGACCGGAAAAGCGAATAGCATGATCTCATCCACCAGATCGTTATCGAGGGCCTGAGAGGCGATATCCGCGCCGCCGATGCTGAGATTGCCCTGAGTGCTCTTTTTTAGGGCCCTGATGTCATCCGGCAGGAATTCTTTTTTGATTATCGTATTCTTTGTCTTGGCATCCTTGAGCGACCTGCTGAATACTATCTTCTTCTTGCTTCTCCATATTTCTGCATATGCCTGGATGTATTCCGGATACTTCTCTAGGCCCTCGATATTCTCCCATACGGCCAAGGTATCGTACATCCTCCTCCCGAGAAGCATGATCTCGCTCTTGCTTTCAAGATCGTTTATGAAGCTATGCAGCTCCTCCTTGGGTTCCGCCCAATCGAAGTTCCCGTCTTGATCGCTGATAACCCCATCCAAGGAGACGATCATCGCGTAAACGAGTTTTCCCATACCAGGCTATACCCTGAGGCGACCTCGAAAGCCCCTCGACGAATAATAGGATTCCGCCCCGTTATGATATACGAAGACATGGTCGTAGCGGCGATCGCAGAAAAGAGCTCCGCCGAGCTTACGTATTTCCGCCGGAGTCGCCACCCAGCTCGATGTCTTCAAATCGAATTCCCCCAGTTCCTGTAGCTCTCGGTATAGCTGCTCCGTGAGCAATTCTATGCCCATCGACTCGGCCATATCGACTACTGTCTCGCTCGGCTTGTGCTCCTTTCGCGAATCCAGCGCCGCGCGATCGTAGCAGAGACTCCGCCTCCCGGCCGGACTCTCCGACGAGCAGTCGCAGAAGATCGCCTCGCCCGTCGCCTCATCGAGGCCGATAACGTCCGGCGCGCCGCCCGTCTCTTCCATTTTCGCGAGCGCCTTCAACTTGTTCTTGTCGGCGTTGAGCCTCTTTCCCACAATGTTCCACTCGACGCCCATATGGCGGCGCATATTCTTCTCGAACCTGGACTTGAGGGTTTCCAGGATTCCATCGTCGGAAGGTCTTGCCATCCTTGCCTCCGGATAAAAAATACTGAATGCACTCGTTCGCAGCTACGAGGCGATGCGCGTGGATCAGCCCTTCTTGACGATCTTGAGGTGGGTTGCGGCCTTGGATGGCCGGAACTCCACGCATTCATACCGATCCTCGATACCCGCTAACCCGGCGAAAAGCGGCTCGCCCTGGCCGAACAGGATGGGCACCTGAACGAGGTGGAGCTCGTCGATCAAGCCTGCCTTGAGGTAGTGGCGGACAGTCGCGGGGCCTCCGCCGATCCTCACATCCTTGCCCTTGGCTGCGGCGAAGGCTTGGCGCAGCGCCGACTCGATCCCGTCCGCAACGAAGGTGAAGCTGGTTCCGCCCTGCAGCGCGAACGAATCGCGTTCGTGGTGGCTGAGCACGAAAACGGGATGGTGATAGGGCGGATCCTCGCCCCACCAACCCTGCCAGTTCAGGTCAAACGGTCCTCGATCGGGTCCGAACATGTGGCGCCCCATGATGGTAGCGCCGATGTTGGCATCTGCCCGAGAGGCAAAGTCGTTGTCGAGTCCTTCTTCTCCGCCGGGGCGTCCCACCATGCTGCAGTAGGCCTTGGTGGGGAAAAACCAATCCATGAGCCGGAGGCCCCGATCGCCGAAGGGCTCCTCTGCTCTTTGATTCGTACTGGCGCTGAAACCGTCCAGCGATACGGCGAAGGCTCGAACGACCAGTCTTGGCATAAGTGTCTCCTCGCGTCCCTAAGCAGGGCTATCGAGACTAACCATCCACGGAATTCCGAAGCGATCATGGCACATCCCGAAATACGGCCCCCAAGGAGCGTTCGCGATCGGCATCGTGATAGTTCCGCCATCCGACAGCATGGCGAAAACCCGGTCGGCCTCGGCCTTGTCCGCAGCTACCACCATGACGTTGAAGTTCGTTCCGAAAGGCACCGGAGGGCTCAGCCCTTCTACCACGTCGCTGCCCATGAGGTGCACGACATCGGTCAAGGGGAGCTGTACGTGCATGATCTTGTCCTTGGCGTGTTCCGGGACCGACCCCGCGAAGGCAGTCTCGCCGAAGGTCTGGAGCATTTCCATCTTCGCGTGGAAGACTTTTTCGTAGTAGAGAAAGGCTTCTCGAGCCGTGCCTGGGAAATTCAGGTAGAAATGGGCGAGTTTCATAGGAGGAACTCCTTATAGGAAAGGTCGAGCCATGTCGCAGCAACGCGCTAGCAATGCTAAAGCTACTTCCAGGTCTTACCCTGAGTCAAACGAAGGTCGTCCCCGCGAGCTCCGCAAATTCGATAAATGGCGGTAGTTTCTCAGTGAGAGCATGTATGCAAATATCCGCTTCGATCGAAAGCTGGATAGAGGAAGGGGCTGCATGAGATTCAATAAAGAGGAGCGTCGGGAATAAAGATAGCGCACAAGGACAGTGGGACGAGGGGCGCCCTAGCGACCGCCCGCCTCCGTCTGCCCCTCATCCTTAAGGACCCAAATCGACACTATGCCTTTGACGCCATTGAACCCGACGATTATCTCATCCTTGATGGCGCTCTTGTCGCCCTCTTGTTTGGGCGGATAGTAGGCGATGGGTATCTCGCTCGTGTCCTTGGCAAATAGATCCAAGCGCTTGTGCTTGGTCTTTTGCTCGTAGAAACGCGTCACGTCTTCGATCGTACGATGGATATCGCCGGAGCTCTTGACGAAATAGGCGTAGCATCGCCCGTGCGCCGTCGATCCCCCCGACCTCAAAGCCGATTCGTCCTTGTCGTACGCGGCCCCCGGATATACAGGAACGCCCAGTTCCGCCTCGGTCGGCGCCTTCCCGAAGACCCGTTCCGCCTCGGCCTTCTGCGCCTCGGCTCGGGCGTCGGCCTCGTCTGACCTCTTCTTCATTTCGACCCCGGCGACATCCTGCGCCTTCTTCGCCGCCTCGTACGCCTTCGCATCCTCGGCGCTCGGGGCGAGCAGGGCCATGGCCCTCTCCTGATTGAACATCCGCACCGATAGCCTGATCTCCGTCCCTTGGCGATAGCGCTCCGGATCCTCGTCCGAAAGGCTCTTGTCGACGATTTCCAGGTCGAAGGAGTACGGGTCGCCTCTCGCGTTTTTAAAAGCCCAGGAGAAGGAGGCGGACCGCGCCCAGCCTTCGTCTTCGGAGAGCTTGGGCCGCTTGGAGAAGCCCGCGCGCAGCTCCTGCGGCCAATCCTCGAAGCCGTTCGAGTCGTAGTAGTCGACCGCCGAGCCGATCTTCGTCTCCTGCCCCGGCGAGAGCTCGCCCGCATCGCCGCCCTCCTGGCCGATAGCCGTTCCGAGCCTGCCCGCATAGAACCGCGCGACTTGATCGACAGCGTCGGCGCTGGACCAGAGCTTCTCCACGGCGAAGGAAAAATCCGGCGCCTTCCCCGCGGCGAGCTCGGCCTCGGAGGGCTCCTGCCGCGCCGATACCAGATTGGCGCCGGGATATGCCGGCACTTTCCCTACCGTCTTGGGAACCTGACCCATGGCATAGGACGCGGAGAACGCAAGGACTACCGACGCGATTAGCGCAAATTTCATGAGAGCAGATTAAGTCCGGATAATGTCGCAGTCAAGGCGAGGCGAGAGACGATGATTACGCCACGAAGGATCCAATTTCGACGAGATTGCCCTCGGGATCGGCTACGTAGCAGGTCCTCTGGCCCCAGCTCTCGGTAGTCGGCTCGAGGACCGGCGTCGCGCCGGCCGCGACCACGCGGGCATAGGCCTCGTCGACCGCAGCAAAATCCTCCACGCTTAAGGCGATCTCGTAGTGCCCGATAGTACCCTCTGCGTAGGCGAAGCGGCAACCCGTCATCTTCTCGAAGTCGGACCTGCGATAGAGAAGGAAGAGCGTGCCGTCCTTCTCGAGATACACGTTAGTCGAATCCTCGGCTTCCTTGATCGCGAAGCCGAGCGCGTCCCGGTAGAATCGTACCATCGTCGGCATATCCTTCACGAAAATGCCGAAGCCGTCGAGTTTCATCATGCCGAGCGCCCCCTCTCGCATAGATAATAATTCCAGAAAAAGTAGGCGGCCAAGGACCGGTAGGGTCTCCAGCGCTCCGAAAGCCCCTCTATATCGCCCCTTGCGCTCCCGGGGCTCAATTCGAGGGCGGCGTTCATCACGGCGATGTCCCGGGCGTTGACGATGGGTTCGGGCATCGGGACAATGCTAGCGAATTTCAGACCCGAATCGATAGCCCTTTATCAGGCTCTTAAAAGAGCGCTTATTGCCGCTCCAAAGCGGCGTTCTATCGTTCCTACGAGGCCTGCCGCGGTTCTTGACGACATTCTATTTCCCAGGTTGCCAAATGGATCATAAACTATATTGCACTCGGCGACAATTTCCTCGTAGTGACTCAGGAAATCGGAGCGGGGCGGGTTCTGTCCCATGAGGCGACGCTATCGATCATCGATTACCTGCTTCAAATTTTGGACGGTTGTGCGCTTCGAACCGCTCCGTTCGAATTCCTTTTTTAGGCGCTCGAAATCGTTCTTGCTGATATCGTACACGATGGAATCGGCCACCTCACCGCCCGGAAGAGTATTGATGGAGAGTTCCTGGTACTCGTTATTTGGCAGGGCGCCCTTGAGGCTCTCGTAGTCCTCTTCGATCGATGCCATCGCCGTTATGATCGCCTGGGCGCGATCCTCCGCGTCGCTCAGTGCCACGAGGCAGTCGAACTGGGCTTCGGGCCGCAGATAAATCGCGCCCTTCTGGGAAAAATCCTTTTTCGCCAAGGGCCTCGCCTGCCGCCCCGTTTAGGGAGATTCTTCTCGACCCCATCCTTGATGCCCAAGAAGCGACTATTCGCGTGGCGCAGGAACACGAGGCCCATGATGGGAAGGAAGTACTCGTTGCTCGCGTAGTTGGAATTGGCCCTGAGCGCATCCGCCGCGGACCAGAGGCGCTTCTCTTTGGCTTCGATGTGCTCAAACCGGGGTATGGAGCAATTCTATCGGGAACGGCGGGGGGAGTAATCGGAGAAGGCGCAACGAGGGGGAGTCGAGGCCACGCCCGCCGCCCACGATTTTACTTCTGTATGCGCGAACGCATGACGGCAGGATGAGCGCGGGCGTGGACCCTACGGCCGTACTCCCCCTTTTGACGCCCCTCCCCCCGATGCGCTATAGTCAGTTACTTTCGGACGAACAAGAGGTTACCACTATGGCAGACAAGATCACCCCACGCGGCGTCGACTACTCGCAGTGGTACATCGACATCGTCCTCAACGCGAAGCTCGCGGATTACAGCCCCGTCAAGGGCTGCATGGTGATGAGGCCGAGGGGCTACGCCATATGGGAGCGCATCCAGGCCGAGATGGACGGGCGATTCAAGGAGACGGGGCACCAGAACGTCTACTTCCCCATGCTCATCCCCATGAGCTTCCTCAAGAAGGAGGCCGAGCACGTCGAGGGCTTCGCGCCCGAGCTGGCCGTGGTGACCCACGGCGGCGGCGAGGAGCTGGACGAGCCCTTGGTGATCAGGCCGACGAGCGAGACGATCATCTGGGCGAAGTACAAGGATTGGATTCAGTCCTACCGCGACCTGCCCCTGCTCTATAACCAATGGTGCTCGGTGCTGCGCTGGGAAAAGCGCACGCGGCTTTTCCTGCGTACGGCGGAATTCCTCTGGCAGGAGGGGCACACCGCCCACGAGACCGAGAAGGAAGCCGTCGACGAGACTCTGAAGATGCTCGAGGTCTACCGCGACGTATGCGAGCGCCACCTTTGCCTGCCCGTGATCGCCGGCAGGAAGAGCGACGCCGAGAAATTCGCCGGGGCCGTCGCGACCTATTGCATCGAGGGCATGATGCAGGACAAGAAGGCGCTGCAGGCCGGCACGAGCCACTTCCTCGGGCAGAACTTCGGCAAGGCCTTCGACGTGCAGTTCCAGAGCCGCGAGGGCAAGCTCGAGTACGCCTGGGCGACGAGCTGGGGCACCTCCACGCGGCTGATCGGCGCGGTGATCATGACCCACTCCGACGACAAGGGGCTCGTCCTGCCCCCGAGCCTCGCGCCCGAGCAGGCGGTCATAGTCCCGATCCTCAAGAAGGACACCCAGGCGGCAGTGCTCGCCTACTGCGGCAAGGTCCTCGCGGAGCTGAAGGCCGCGGGAGTGCGGGCGATCCTCGACGCGGACGACACGCAGAGCCCCGGGTGGAAGTTCGCCCAGCACGAGATGAACGGAGTGCCGCTTCGCATAGAGATCGGTCCCAGGGACATGGAGGCGGGCAAGGCGATGGTCGCGCGCCGCGACACCGGCGAGAAGGCGCCCTACGAGGTGGCCGGCCTTCCCCAGGCGGCCCTCGCCCTCCTCGGCTCGATCCAGAAAAACCTCTACGACAAGGCCCTGGCCTTCCGGAAGGAGAACACGAGGAGCGTGGCCGACAGGGCCGAGCTCCTGGCCTTCTACGGCGCGGACAAGGGCGAGGACGCGGGCACGACCGGGGCTACAGGCGGCTTCGCCGAAGGCGGCTGGTGCGGCTCCCGCGAGTGCGAGGCCGCGCTGAAGGCCGAGACGAAGGTGACCATACGCTGCCTGCCCCTGGACGCCCAGGAGGGCGTGAGCGGGAGCTGCTGCCTCTGCGGCGCCCCGGCCAAGCATAGGGCCGTCTTCGCGAGAAACTACTGATAGCGGCATCGGCACGAAGGGCATGAGCATCATCCCTCGGCGGTCCCCCTGGTTTCCGCTCGCGCTCGCGCTTGTCCTGGCGGGCTGCGCCAAGGCGCCGCCGCCTCCGGCCGCGGTCTACCCCTACAAGGCCGACGCCGCGAGGGTCTTCTACGCCACGAGCTCGGGCCTCTCCGAATTGACCTACCAGGGCGAGGCGGACGCCGAGACGCTCGCTTCCAGGGCGCCCAACGCATCGGTCCTGAGCGCGGACGGGAAGGCGATAGCGGTCGCCGTCAACGGCTGGGGAGTCGAGCGCATCGAGGCTTCGCCCGACGGTCGCTCCTACAGGATAGTCGACAGCCCCCTGCGGTCGGCCTTTGCGGGCCTGAGCACGGGCGGCGCCTGGCCGATGGGCGGCGGCTTCCTCGTCCAGCTCTACCGCGACCCCTTCGCCGAGAGCGCGGAGGGCGTGGCCGCCCCGCCCTCGTCCTCCCGCCTCGCCTTCTTCGGCGCGGACGGTAAGGCTGCGACCGCGCCCGATCCCTACCCGACGGGCGACGCGGGCTACGAACCCTTCGCCCTCCTGCCGGCCTCGGGGAAGTGGTTCGCCGAGCTGCGCAAGGACGCCGCCGAGCGCGTCGACATGAAGTTCTACGCCTTCGCCGATCCCCTCTCGCTCGAGCCAAGGGCCGCGGAGATCCGTCGGGCCGAATTCGAGGCGGCTCTGATGCCGCGGCCGCTGTCGAGCCTGGCGGGAGACGCGGGCGCGGCGCTCCGCTCGGCCCTGGGAGCAATGGGCAAGGGCCCCTGGCTCGTCAGGCTCAGGTCGCTCTCCGGCGACGATCTCTGGTACCTCTCCGCCGGGTCCGCCGAGGAGTCGAACAAGGTCTTCGCCTGGAGCACGGGGGACAGGGTCGCCGTCCTGAGCCCGGACGGCAGGCTCGCCCTCTCGGACAGCCTGGGACCAGGAACGCTGTCGAGCATCGCGGCGCCCGCCGAGGGAGCCTCCTTCACGGCGCTGGCGGCCTCGGGGAGGATGGCGGCCGCGGCCTGGGAGACCGGCTCGTTTCCCTATATCTCGTCGGCCGGGATCGTCCTCTCTCCCCTCGAATAGCGTATTGCTTCGCGGCCGTACCGCGATACAATAGGGACGTGAAAAGAAACATCATCGCGCTCGCCCTCGCCCTCGCCGCGATCGGGGCCGCCGCCCTCGAGGCGCCGGTAGCCGTCAGGCCTACCTGGGGCGTCCTCATCGAGACCGTCTCCGATTCCGCCTCGCCGGCCTTCGATCCAAGCATAAACTTCAATTTCGGCGCCGGCGTCATCATGCCATTTGCGCCGGATTCGAGCTTCTCCTTCGTTCCCTCGGGAGACTTATATTATTACAATGCCGCCCTCAACCCGCGCGGCCGAGCCGTGCCGGCGGAGGAGTCGCAGAGCTCTGCCTTCGTCCTGGGCCTCCTGCTCGACGCCCCCGTGGTCTACAGCTTCCCCCTCGGCGCGAAATTCTCCGCCGGCGTCGGCCTAGGCCTCTGCCTCGATCTCCGCGTCGCCTTCACGACCGACCAGACCAAGGCCTCCGACACAGCGGCCATAAACCGTTACCTGTGGGGAGGCGGCCGTTTCATCCTGCCCGCGACGACCCTGCGCGCGGAGTACCAGCTGACCGATCGGGTAGGCTTCGGCCTCAAGGGACGCGTGCTGTGGCCGATATCGAACCTATGGGCCAACGAGGGCTACGGCGCCCTGGACCACGCGATATACCTTATCGACCTCGCGGTGCTCTACAAGCTCGGCGGCCCTTCGCCGGCGGCGCAGGCCGCGGCTCCGGAGCCGGCTCCCGCGGGGGACGCCGCGCCCTAGGCTTCGCCCGCTATCCTAGCCTCCGCCACCGCTATCACTTCCGGCAGGTCCATGCCGATTCCGCGCAGGTGCTCCGGCGTCGGGCAGCCGTCGCTCGTCCAGCCGCGGCGCTTGAAGACGGCGTCGATGAGGCTGTCGTACTGCCTGATGCGGAACTCCCGCGTGATCGCTACCTTTTCCCTGACGGACTTGCCGGCGGGATCGATCCCGATCTTCTCCTTCATCTGCTTGTCGTAGCGCTCGGCCCGCGCCTCGTACTCGTCCTCGAGGACGGGTCCCATCGCGCGATACGGCGGGTAGTCCTCGGCGCGGCGGCCGTGGCCCTGCCGCACGTTGAAGGCGCGCTGGAAATTGTAGACGCGCTCGGACTGGAGGATGAGCTCCTCGGGCGAGAGGCTCTCCCCGGTGATCGCCGTATAGAGCTCGCGGTAGTTGGCCACGTGCTCGGGCACCTTGTTGGGCTCGGCGTGCTTGGCGTTGTCGGCGGGCTCGATGTCGTTCCAGGGCAGCTTGCACAGGCCCTGGAGTCCGAACCAGGTGCGGAACATCGGGAAATAGTGGAGGGCCTCGGCCTTCTGCTCGAAGCTCGGGATGCGATTGTTCACCATGTCCATGAAGATGAGCCAGGCCTCGTCGTGCTGCGGTCCCTTGTTCGTGAGGTAGTAGCCCCCCTGCTGGGCGAGGGATTCCTTGGAGATGTATTCCGACTGCTCGAGGCCCTTGCCGTGGAGGGCTATATCCTTCATTAACTGGGGATCGGCCCCGTACTCCTTCGCGAAGTGATCGGCCAGGAACTTGACTCCCTTGCAGGCGAGGACACCGAAGCGCTTGCCCTCGGCCAGGTCGTGGAGTACCTGGATCGCCCCCTTCCAGTTGCCCCAGGAGAGGTCGATGCCGTCCGTCCGCCCCGCGTCCAGGATCCCCAGCTCCCAGCATTCCATCAGGAAGCTCATCGTCGTCCCGAAGCTGATCGTGTCGATGCCGTAGGTGTCGCAGTAGAAGTTGATCTCGAGTATGCCGCGCGTGTCGTAGACGTAGAGGTTGGGTCCGCAGCCGGCGGCCGTCTCGTACTCGGGTCCGTCGACGCAGACCTTCTGGCCTTTGTACGGTCCGGTCTCGAGCTCGAAGCGGTCCACGGAGTGGGCGCAGGCGAGGGTGCAGCCGTACCAGCAGCCGTCGGGCAGGTTCTGCGAGAGGAGCTTCTCCCAGACCCAGGACGCGACCTCGGGGCCCCTCGGGTCCTGGCCGTACTTGTGGTTCTTGGTCGGCAGGAGGTCGTAGTCGTTCATCACCTCCATGAGGTGGGCGGTGCCCTGGCGGCGCATCTTGCACTGCTGGTCGTCGTTCTTGACGATCTCGCGGTGGAGCTTGAGGCCGAGGCGCTGGACGAGGGCGGGCTCGGCCGCGTCGTTCAGGTTCTGGCCGACTCCCTTGAATCGGCAGACGAGGGCGCGGATTTTCTTGTCGCGCAGGACCGTCCCTATGCCGCCGCGCCCGGCCTGCTTGACGCGTATGCCAGCTCGCCTCTTGTCGTAGAGCGAGAAATTGAGCAGGCCCATGGGCGAGCGGTCGGCGCCCCTGCCCGCCGAGACAACCGCGACCGCCTGGAGCTCGGCCGGGTCGGAGGAGGCGGCGAAGGCCCGCGTGAGCTCCTCCGCGAGGAGGTGGGTGTCCGCGGGTATCGAGTCGGGAGACTCGAAGACCTGGACGAGGCCCTCGTTGCCGTCGATGAAGACGATGACCTCGCGGTCCGATCGGCCCTGGAGCTCGAGGGCGTCGAAGCCGGAGAACTTGAGGTAGGGGCCGAAGTAGCCGCCGACGTTCGAGTCGATCGGCACGTCGGTCATCGGCGAGATGGAGACGACTAGGCTCTTGCCCGAGCCGGGATAATTAGTGTTCCCGCAGATGGGGCCCATGGCGATCACTATCTCGTTCTCGGGCGAATCCCATCGCGTCGTCGGCTTGGTGGCGTCCCAGAGGAGCTTGAGGCCGAATCCCTTGCCGCCCACGAACTTCCGCTTCATGAGCTCGGAGACGGGCTTCTCCGCGGCCTGCCTGGTGCCGACGTCGACGTGCAGGGTCCGCATGTTGTAGCCTTTGCGGATCGAGCCAAGCTCGTAGCGCCGCTCGGAGAGAAGCTTGTAGTCATTCTTGGAAAAGCTCATTTCGCCTCCTCCTTCCTGACCGCGGCGATCGCCTCGGCCCAGACGCGGGAGGCGGGGCTCTCCTCCTTCTCGGCGATCGCTATCGCCTCCTTCGGGCATTTCTTGACGCAGGCTCCGCAGGCGATGCATTTGAAGGGCTGCTTATCGCCGGGGAAGATAATCATGGCGTCTATCGGACAGACGGCGACGCAGGCGAGGCAGCCGACGCAGAGACTCTTGTCGAGGACGACCACGCCGGTCTTGGATACGACGAGGGCCTGAGTGGGGCATTCCTGCACGCATTTGCGGCATTCCTGGTCGCAGGCGATCAGGTGAAAGGCGCCCCGACCCTGCCCATTGACCTGGATTCGGGATTTCGCAGGATTGTCCTCTTTTTCATATAAAAGCGAACAGGCGGAGACGCAGCTCATGCATCCGACGCACTTCTCGTCGTTCGTTTTCAGGTACTTTATCATGGGATGATCCTCCTTATTCACGAGGGCTCGGCGGATCGAGAGCAGCTAATATACCTCAAGGATATCAGATGAGCAATCCGATTGTCCCGGCCAAAAAATAAAGCTAATTTGTCTCTATGAGACTGAGCGTCAACGGAAATGAAATAGAGCGAACCGGTGACTCCGCGACCGTTCGGGAAGTGCTGGCTGACATGCATTACTCCTTTCCCCTGGTCATCGTAAAGGTGAACGACATCCTCGTGCCCCGCGAGGCTTATGCGGACGCACGAGTGAAGGACGGAGACGTCATCGACGCCTTCCATCTAGTTTCAGGCGGCTAATTCCAAGTTTGATTCCCGAACGCATTGCACTTGTAGTGGTCGCCCGATCTAGGATATCACTGATATATCAGTGAGGTTTGGATGAACAATTCGCTTTTTCGCCTTCCCCCCGCAGAAAATGAGCCCGTTCGTTCCTACGCCCCGGGCAGCCCTGAACGCCTCAATCTGAAGGCAGAACTCGAAAGAACTTTGAAGGGCGGCTTCGACCTCCCTATTGTCATTGGCGGTAAAGAGATACGAACGGGTTCCACGTCAGCCCTGATCCGGCCCGACGCTCGCGGGACAGTGCTTGGCCGTTACCACCTGGCGGGAGAGACCGAAGCGAGGGCGGCAGTGGAGGCCGCCCTCGCCGCCAGGCGCGCGTGGGAAGGGATGCCCTGGGAGGAGCGGGCGGCGGTTTTCCGCAGGGCGGCCGCCCTCGCGGCGGGAGAGTACAGGCCGCGCCTCGTCGCCGCGACGATGCTCGGCCAGTCCAAGACCGCCCAGCAGGCCGAGATCGACGTCTGCGAGGCCATCGACTTCTTCAGGTTCAATCCCGTCTTCATGGAATCGATCTACTCGCTGCAGTCGGCCAGCCTCGCGGACGAGTGGAACAGCGTGAGCTATAGGCCCTTGGAGGGTTTCGTCTACGCGGTGTCGCCCTTCAATTTCACGGCGATAGCGGCCAATCTCGCCAGCGCGCCGGCGATGATGGGCAATGTCGTCGTGTGGAAGCCCGCCTCGACCTCGGTCCTCTCCAATTATTTCCTGATGAGGCTCTACGAGGAGGCGGGCCTGCCCCCCGGCGTCATAAACTTCGTTCCGGGCAAGGGTTCCGCGATCAGCGGCGTGGTCCTCGCGAGGCCGGAGCTCGCGGGCCTGCATTTCACCGGGTCCACGGAAGTCTTCAGGCAGCTATGGAAGGGCATGGCCGACCATCTGCCGGCCTACCGAACCTACCCGCGCATTGTCGGCGAGACCGGCGGGAAGAACTTCATCCTCGTCGACCCCTCGGCCGACCCGGAGGTCGCCCTCGTCGCGGCGGCGCGCGGGGCCTTCGAGTACCAGGGCCAGAAGTGCTCGGCGGCCTCGCGCCTCTACGTCCCGTCCTCGATGGGAAAAGTCTTCTTGGACAAGTTAGCCGATCTCATCAAGATTCTGCCCATGGGGGAGGTGACCGATTTCCGCAACTTCGCCGGGGCCGTGATAGACGAGGCCTCCTTCGATTCGATAGCGGCCTATATCGAGCGGGCGAAGTCATCAGCGAAAGCGAGGATCCTCGCGGGCGGAAGGTGCGATAAATCGAAGGGTTTCTTCATCGAGCCTACGCTGATCCGGGCCCTCGACCCGCACTACGAGACCATGGAGGTCGAGCTCTTCGGCCCGGTCCTGAGCGCCTACGTCTACGACGACGGCGACATGGAAGCGGCCTATCGCCTCGTCGACTCGACTTCGCCCTACGGCCTCACCGGATCGGTCATAGCACGCGACAGGGGCGCGATCGAGGCGGCATCGAGGGCGCTCTCCGGCGCCGCGGGCAACTTCTACGTGAACGACAAGCCCACCGGCGCCGTGGTCGGGCGCCAGCCCTTCGGCGGCGCGCGCGCCACGGGCACTAACGACAAGGCCGGCGGCCCCTTGAACCTCCTGCGTTGGGCGAGCCCGCGCGCGCTGAAGGAGAACCTGGATCCGCCGAGGGACTGGAGATATCCGTATATGGGAGAGGCCTAGGCGGGGAAGGCGAGCTCGAAGCGCGCGCCCTCGACGCCATCCTCGCCTTCGATCGCCGATAGGGACGCGGCGCCGCCCAGGTTGCGCGCGAGGGAGCGCACGAGCATCAGCCCGAGGCCTCCTTGGCCGAGGCCCTCGCGCTCGGGATTCGCGTAGCCTCCGCCCGCCTGGTCGGCTCCCGTCGCCGGGCCCGGGCCGTCGTCGGTGATGACGAGCTGGTATTGGCCCTCCGACAGCCCGAAGGCCAGGCGGATCGAGGGGAGGCCTTCCCTGCCCGGGGAAGCGTGCTTCACCGCGTTCGTCAGCACCTCGTTGACGATGAGCCCGAGGGAGATCGCGGCGTCGACGGGGATCAGGCGCCCGCCGGAATCCATAGACAGGCCGATGCGCGACTCGTCGAAGCCGAGCCCCGAGGCGAGGTTGTCCACCAGCGCCTCGATGTAGAGCGCGGGGTCCACGGTCGAGACGTCCTCGTCCTTGTTGAGCTGGTCGTGCACGAGGGAGATCGCGAAGATCCTGCCGATGAGCTCGTCCGCCGCCTCGAGGAAGGCGGGATACTCCGACCTGTTGCGCTGCAGCTGGACCAGGCTCTTTATGACGTTGAGGTTGTTCTTGACCCTGTGGTTGATCTCGCGCAGGAGGAGTTCCTTCTCCTCGAGCGCGCCCCGCAGGGCCTCCTCGGTCGCCATCCGCTTCTTGATCTCCCGTTCCACCTCGCGGAAATACTCCGCGAGGCGGCCGCAGAGCAGGCCCACCGTCAGGCCCGACAGCTCCGCGATCAGCTTGCTCGCGGGCGAGAACTCGGGGTGGCCGAGGAGGTAGAAGATGGCGAGGTTGGCGGGAAGCGCGAGCAGGCCGGCAACGAAGCCCCCGGCGACGCCGAAGCCGAGGGCGATCGAGATGACGGGCCCGATGACGAAATAGTTGCTCGATACGCCGAGCGACCTCCCCGTCGCGAGCATGACGGCGGCGTAGGTGGCCACCGCTACCGCCAGGCTCGCGTAGCGGTAGCGGATGAACACGACGGCGTGAACCTTCGAGGTGAAGCTGTCGAAGGGAAAGATGAAGCTCCCCTTCGCCCTCGTTCCGCGACGCATGCGCGCCTCCCTGGTACCAGCGTTTCGTCCCCGACCTAGCCGTGCGGATATAGTATGTTATATATTAGCGTCGAGGAGAGCAATCGCCATGGCATGCATCTTGGTTGTCGAGGACGAGCCCATAGTGAGCATGCAGCTCCAGGAGAGCCTGGAGGCCATGGGGCACGTCGTCCCCGCGCTCATAGCCTCCGGCGACGACGTGCTCGGCGCCGTGCTCGCTCACAAGCCCGACCTCATCCTCATGGACATCAAGCTCCGTAGCTTCATAGACGGCGTGGACGCGGCCAACAGGCTCAAGCTCGTATGCGACCTCCCCGTCATATACATCACCGCCTACCCGAGCCGGGGGAGCCAGGACAGGGCCGAGAAGACCAAGCCCGCCGGCTACCTCGTCAAGCCGATCAACGACAGGACCCTCCGCGAGCACATCGACCGCGCGCTCGCGGCCGCCGCGCTCTGCGCGGATTGAGGGAGGCGCGATGAAGAAGCTCGGCAAGAAAGACTGTCTCTCGCTCATCGAGGACGGGGAATTCGGAACGGGCATCGTCGGGGCGGCCGAGGCGGTGGCCGTGGTGCTCACCCAGAGCTGGTGCCCCCAATGGGGATGGATGCGCTCCTACCTCGAATCCCTCCCGCGCGACGAGGCGAGGGAAGTCTTCTGGGTCGAGTACGACCGCGAGGATTTCTTCGAGCCCCTGATGGCGTTCAAAGAGGGCGTCTTCGGGAACGATCAGGTTCCCTACGTCCGCTACTATCGCGGCGGCAAGCTCGCCGCGGAGTCCAACTACATCGACCTAGGCGGCTTCCTTCGCCGCCTGCAGGGTGAATAGCGACCTTTACCGGAGGCAGCATGAGAAAAGCCGCGATCGCGACATTATTCCTGGCGACTCTCCTGGCCGCTGGCGCCTGGGCGGCCCCGCCCCACAAGACGCTCTCGAACGGCCTCGAGGTCTTCGTCGTGGAGAACCCGGCGGTGCCGCTCGCCACGGTCTGCCTGGCGTTCCGTGGGGGCGCGAGCGCCCAGGAGCCGGAGACGGCCGGGCTCTTCCACCTCTACGAGCACATGCTCTTCGACGGGAACGAGAAGTACCCGACCCAGGCGGCCTTCATGGCCGCCATCAACAAGATGGGCGTCGCCAACTGGAACGGCGGGACGGGCACTCAATACATCAACTACTACATCACCGTCCCCTCCGAGAAACTCGGCGAAGGCATCGAATTCTGGTCCTGGGCGGTGAAGAAGCCAGTGTTCGACGCCGGCAAGCTCGAGCGCGAGAAGCAGGTCGTGATCAACGAGATCCGAGGCTACCACACCGATCCCAACCACATCGCCGACGAGGCCCTCGAGTCGCGGGAATTCTCGACCTACCCCTGGCGCAAGAACATCGACGGCCCCGAGGACACCATCCAGAACGCAACCGTCGCCCAGCTCGAGGCGATCCGCGCCGGCTATTACATCCCGCGCAACACGGCCCTGCTCATCGGCGGGGCCGTAAAAGCCTCCGAGGTGTTCGCGCTCGCCGAGAAGTACTTCGGCGACTGGAAGGGCGGAGCCGCGCCAGTCATAGGGGCTACGCCCCAAGGCCCGGTCCCGGCCGGCCTTGCCCTCGTCTATCCCGACGACCAGTATTACCAGGGAATCGCCCAGGTCCAGCTGCACTGGCGAGGCCCCGACGTCCTGCGGCAGACCAAGGACACCTACACTTCCGACGTCTTCCTCTTCCTGCTCTCCTCGCCGGTCGGGCGCTTCAAGTCGGACCTCATGAAATCCGGCCCCGGGCTCTACGACCCCGAGTACATTAGCTTCAATTACCCGACGGCGAGGGACGGCGGCGACTACCAGTTCGGCGCCTACCTGACGGTCGAGGACCCGGCCAAGGAGGGCAACGTGCTCGACCGCGCCGAGGCCCTGCGCCAGGCGCTCAAGGACGAGTTCGCCCTCATCGCCAAGGACCCGGCCGCCTATTTCGGGGCCGACCAGCTGGAGAAGGCGAAGGCCAAGCTCATCGACCAGAACCTCCTGTCCGAGGAGGTCGCGAGCTCCTTCGTCACCGACAGCCTGACCTTCTGGTGGTCCGTCGCGACCACGGATTACTTCTTCGGCTACGAGGCCAATTGCCGCAAGGTATCCTGGGCGGATATCTCGGACCTGATCGGCCGCTACCTCGGCTCCGCGCCCTCGGCGGCCGAGGTTCGGATCCGTTCCGACGCCTACGCCGCGGACCCCAAGGCTGTGGACCGCGAGAAGGCCCTCGGCTATGCCGAGATCGGGCCCGATAACGCGTTCTGGTGGCAGAAATGAGGAAGCCCGAAATGAAAACCAAGCGAAACACGCCAATCGCGCTCGCCGCGGTCGCTCTCGGGGCCGCCTTCCTGCTCTCCTGCGCCTCCAAGCCCGCGGCGCCGGGCGCCGAGGCCTTCCCCCTCGCGGCCATGGGATCCTCCTTCGGCTCGTCCGGCCTCTCGGCTTTCGCCAAGGAAAACCTCGCCTCCTTCTCCGCCTTCACGCTCTCGAACGGTCTGCCGGTAATCGTGAAGAAGAACGCGGCCAATAGGATCCAGCACATCTCGCTGGTCATCAGGGGCGGCTCGACCGCCGCGAGCCCGGCCACGGCGGGCTACGAGGCCCTCGCCCTCAAGGTGATGGCGCGAGGGTCCGCGAAGTACTCGTACGAGGACATTCAATCGATCCTCGACGAGACGAGCTCCGGGATGGGGAGCTCCTCGGCCTTCGACTACTCGACCTACAGCCTCACGACCCTGGACAAGTACTTCGCACGGCTCTTCCCCGTCTGGGTCGACACCCTGGTGAGTCCGAGCTTCAAGCAGGCCGACTTCGACAAGGAGCTCTCGCAGGCCAAGCTCGCCCTGCAGGCCAAGGAGCAGAACCCCTGGTCCAAGACCGGTCTCGCCATGAACGAGATACTCTTCGCGGGCCACCCCTACGCGGCCTCGCCCGACGGCAGCAAGGAATCCCTCGAGGCCGCGACCCTCGCCGGCGCGAAGGCCTGGTACGGGGACCGCGTCAACGCGAGCTCGCTCTTCGTCGTCGCCGTGGGCGACTTCGATCCGGCGGCGCTCCGCGCCCAGCTCGAGTCGGGACTGGGGCGGCTCCCGCGCGCCGGCTCCGCCCTGCCGCCCGCCCCTCCGGCCCTGGCCGCGACGGGCGCGGGAAGCCTCGCCAAGGTCGAGTTCCCCCAGTCCAAGGGCATGGGTTACCTCCGAGGCGATTTCGCCGCCCCAGCCCCCCGGGACGCCGATTTCATGCCGCTCAACCTCGGCATGAAGATCCTCTCCGACCTCCTGTTCAACGTCGTCCGAGACAAGTACGGCGCCGTCTACACGCCGGGCTCCTACATCCGCTCCTTCAACGCCAACTACGGCTCCATCACGCTCTTCAAGGCGAAGAGCCCGGGCAAGGCCAAGGCCTACGTCGACGAGGCCGTAGGCCTCCTCGCGGCTGGCAAGGCCGTCGCCATCGACCCCCAGGCCTCGGCCGACGGCTACGCTCCCCTGGCCGACGTGCTCGAGGCGGCGAAGGCGCAATACGTCAACGGCCTCTTCGAGAGCCAGGCCACCAACGGCGCCGTCGCCGGGCGCATCGCCCAGTCGGTGATCAACAGCGGGGACTACAGGAGCTACCTGCTCGACGTAGATAGGATCAAAGCCGTCACGGCCGACCAGATAGGCGCGGCCATCGACAAGTACCTGCTGAAGGGCAAGATATCGTGGGTGGCACTCGGCTCCGCCGACGTGCTCGTTCCCGCCCAGGAGGGCGACTTCGAGTCCTTCTCCTTGAAATAGCGGCCGTCGAAAATCGATGGAAGAACGTTGCGCGACGGTGTCGCGCAACGTTTTTTTATCGGATTGTCCGGCCGCCCCTTGGCGATCCGCGTATCCGCCTCCCTATCTTGCGCAGGGACAGGAGCCGCGACGCGGCGCCCGAGACCGCGAGGCCCACCGCTATCGCCCCGGCAGCCTGGAGGGTCGAAAAGGCCGTCGCGAGGCCGTTCCAGCTGTTGCCCCGGACGTATTCGAGCATCGTGTAGTACATGCCCCCGCCCGGGACCAGGGGAATGATGCCGCAGGCGATATAGACAGACGCGGGCCGCTTCTGGATCGCCGCCAGGAGCTCGGCCCAGATGCCGATGACCACCGCGGCGGCGCAATAGGCCGTCGCCTGCGACCCGGTGGCCGCCTGCAGCGGCGCGGCGACGGCCCAGCCGAGGGCGCCGCCGGCCGCGGCGAGGGGAACGTCGCGGCTGCGCAGGTTGAACATCGTCGCGAAGCCGGCCGTCGCCAGGCCCGCCCAGAGGGGCTCCAGGGGACCCATCACTAGAGCGCCCCGCCCGCGAGCCGCCACAGCTGGTAGGCCGCGCCGGCGCCGACCGAGATCGCCGCTGCCGACATGAAGGCGTCCGCGCCCCGCGCGACCCCCGCGACGAGGTCGCCCGCGATGGTATCGCGGATCGCGTTGGTCACCGCGATCCCCGGCACGAGGAGCATGAGGGCCCCGATGACCGTCGCGTCCGCGTTGGTCGCGAGGCCGAACCGTCGCGCGGCGAGGCAGAGGAGGGTGGTAGCGGCCCCAGCGACCAGGTTGGTGAAGAAATCGGGCATCTGCCTGCGCGCCATAACGGGCGGGAAGCGCGACACCAGGGCCCCGGTCGCCGCCGCGACGAGGGCGTCGTTCCAGGCTCCGCCGAATAGGAGCGTGAAGAAGCCCGCGCCGGCCGCGGCCGCGGCCGAGGAGGCCGCCATCCCGCGTCCCCGGAGTCCCTCGACGCGGCCCAGCTCGTCGGCGGCCGCGCGGAAATCCCTGGTTCCCGCCACGAGCGAGCGAGATATCTCCTCCACGAGGGCCACGCGCTCGAGGTGCATGACGCGCCTCTTGATCCGGCGCACGATGGAATGGACCCTGCCGTCCATGCCGACGAAGGAGATGGTCACCCCCGTCGGAGTCGCGTAGCAATCGGCCTCCGCTCCGCCGAGCGCTCCCGCGACGGCCACGGCGGTATCCTCCGCGCGGTAGGTCTCGCCGCCCGACTCGAGCATGACGCGAGCGGCGTCGGCCGCGAAGAGCAGGGCCTCCTCGGGATTCATCGCGCCGCTTCCTTGGTCCATGGGCCAATCCTCGCCGCTTACGCCCGGAGAGTCAAGAACGATATTATCGAACCGACGGTGCCCCGCCTCCGACTAATAGGCATCGGAGGCGCGAATGTCAGCACTGAAGCGATCCCTAGCGACGATAGGCCTTCTTCTCGCGTTCATGGCGGCGGGGCTGGCCACCGCCCATGCCCAGCAGGCGCCGGCCCAGGAAACCGCGGCGGCGGCCGGGGCACAGGCGGCCGGACCTTCGGCGGCCGGACCTTCGGCGAAGCTCGACCTGAAGGCCAAGGAGCTGGACCAGATCGAGAGGATACTCGACAAGAACGAGGACTCGATAAGCAAGGCGAGGGCCGAGATTCAGATACTACAAGCCAGGGTCACGAGGCTCCTCCTCGAGAAAGAGCCCCCGATGGATCAGATAAAAACGCTGGTGAAGGAGAGCCTCGACTGGGAACTCCAGGTGCGGATGGGACAGATAGAGCGCCAGATAGCCATTCGAAGGGTCATCGGGGAGGAGCGCTGGGCAACTGCGATGAAGCTCATGCGCGGCCAGATCGTCCGCGCGGGCAAAGGCATGAAGGCAGGCGCCGCGGGCAAGGAAGCTGCCCTTCTCCAGCGCGTACAGGATATCCTCTCACGGCTAAAGTAAGCATGGGGGAGGACGAGGAGCTCGCCGCCAGGGCGGGAAGGGGCGACGAGCGGGCCTTCGAGCTCCTCGTCGCCAGGTGGTGGGACAGGATGGGCCGCTACGCCGCGGCGGCGGTGGGCGGCGACCGCGAGCTGGCGGAGGAAGCCGCCCAAGACGCCCTATCCAGGCTCTACGCAGATCTCCCCCGCTACCGAGGCGACTCTTCCTTCGGCACCTACGCGTTCAGGATTTGCAGGAACGCGGCCGTAGACGCGCTACGGCGGAGGCTGCGGGAGCGCCGCTGGTTCGCGGGGCCGGCGGAGAGGATCCTCGAGGCGCCGAGCCCTTACCTGGGGCCGGAGGAGAGCCTCCTGCGCGAGGACGAGGTGGAGGCGATACGGCGCGCGATGTCCAGGATGCCGGAAGAGGAGCGCAGCCTCGTCTACCTCAAGGAGGTCGAGGACCTTCGCGTCGCGGATCTCTCGCGCGTCGTCGGCGTCCCCGAGGGCACTATCAAGAGCAGGCTTTCGAGGGCCCGCGGCAGGCTCCGCGCCCTGCTCGAGGAGGATGGCTATGCCGTCGACTGAAAGGCCGAGGATGGAGCTCAAGGCCGCCATGACCGAGATGGCGGGCCGTTTCGCCCCCGCGTTCCCCGACATCGTCGCGGCGCGGTCGGCGGCCGCCCCGCGCCGTCGCCGCGCCTTCGTTCCCCTAGCCGCCGCCTGCCTCTGCGCGCTCGCCCTCGGCCTCGGCGCCGCGGTCCTCGGGAGGCTGGCGCCGGGCGCCGGCGAGCGGGGCTCCTCGATCGGGCTTCGCGCCCGGAACGCCCGAGCGGGCGCGGCGATGGTCCTCGGCGCCGAGGGCCCCGATTCGGGCGATCGGGCCTACGGTTTGCAGGCCGACCTCCTGGGCTATATCGAAACCCTCTGGTCGGGGGAGGCCGAGGGAGAGGGCGATATCTAGCGAGAGCGCTTCGGGCGCAGCATCGGGCCAGTGCGCGCGACGAGGACGATGAAGAGCAGGATGCCTGCGAAGCGCCCGATGCCGCTCGCGGCGAAGACCGCCTTGTATCCGAGGGTATCGGCCATGGCCCCGCCGATCAGGGGACCGAGGATCGCGCTCGAGGTTACGAGGGTCTGGTAGATGGCTGTCGCCTCGGGCCTGTGGTCGTTCGGCGTGAGCTTGAGCAGGATGTTGAAGCTGGACAGGTTGTAGCCGGCCCAGAGGAGCCCGGACGCGATATTGATAAATACGACCTGTCCCGCCGAGGCGACGAAAAGCCAGGACAGGGGCAGGAGGGGAACGAGGAGGCCCGTCAGTACCTGGACGAATATGTCGCCCCTCTTGTCTGTGATGCGCCCGAACGCCAGTTGCCCGAACAGCGTCGAGACCGAGGCGACAGCCGTCAGGAGACCGACCGTCGCCGCGCTAGCCCCCAGAGAGCTCACGAGATAGACGTTGAAGAACGGGGCCGATACCTGGAGGGCCGTGTTCCAGACGAAGGCGCTCGCGGCGAAGCCCGCGAAGCGCCGGTCGGAAAGCAGGGATCGAAGGGGAAAGCCCTTGGGCTTGATCGACGATTCCTCCGAGACCGAGGAGTCGGGGATCCGCGCGAAGCTCGCCGTCGCCAGCATCCCCGCGGCGAAGGACAGGAAGAAGATCGCCTGGTAGCCGAGCTGGGGAAAGGCGGCGATGCCGGTGAGGGATTTCACGACCCGCCCGGCCAGCGGCGCGGCGATTATGGACGCGGCGATGATCGCCACGTTCCGCTTTCCGAAATATCTTCCCCGCGAGGTCGCGGGCACCAGGTCGGCGACCATCGAGGTCCAGGCGGGGTTGCAGAAATTCCCCATGACCGCGCGAAGCGCGTTGAGGCAGACGAGGCAGACGACGGCCGTGGCGGAATCGCCCGCGACCAGGGGAACCAGCGAGATGGCGAGGAGTCCGAAGCGGCCGATCCCGCCGCCCGTGAAGACCACGAGGCGCTTGCGCGAGCGCACGCGCGATATCGCCATGGCGCCGGGGATGATCGCCACGGAGGCGCAGAGGTTGGCGATGGAAGTGTTGAGCCCGATGATGCCGTTGGAGACCCCGTACGAGAGGAGGAAAAGCTCGAGGAAGCCCGCGACGAGATTGTCGGAGAGGCTGGAGAACAGGCCGTCCAGATAGAAGAACCTGAGACCGGCGACGCGCTGCGCGCCCAGCTCGCCGGTAGCCCTGGTGATTCCCGCGTCTAGATGGGAGAAGACCGACATTTCCGCCATTATGTCCGCCCCGCCGATCGTGATCAAGCGGAGGCTCGAGCCGGCATTGACGCGACGAGCCGCATCCGTGAGAATTGGCCCATGAAACGAATACTGCCCCTGGTTATCCTCGCCGCGGTCTCATTCGTCCTTTCGCCGGGCTGCGCGCCCAAGAAGGCGGCCTCCGCGCCGCCTGCGGCCGCGGCCCAGTCCCCGGCGCGGGGCGCGGTCGTCTTCTTCGAGGGCGGGGTCAAGGTCGACGGCGCGGCTCCGGAGATCGGCAGAGAGCTCGGTGCCAAGGTCCTGGTCGAGACCGGGCCGGGAGCCTCCTGCGAGATAGTCTTCGACGGCAAGAACGCGATCCGCGTCAGCCAGAACGCGGTCGCGGCCCTGGATTTCTCAGGCATCGTCAAGGAAGTCTCCCTCAAGAAGGGGGGCCTCACCTCGGTGCTGAGGAAGCTGGGCAAGATCGCGGACTCCGATTCCTTCCGCGTCGTGACCGGGACGGCCATCGCGGGCGTCCGCGGCACCTCCTTCTGCGTGTGGGCGGACGATTCGACCGCCTACGTCTGCGCCTGCAACGGGACGGTCAGGACGATCGACGCCAAGGGCGGCAACGACCAGGTCCTGAGCGCCGCCCACCACCTCGCGCGGGAATACTCGAAAAAGGGCGATTCGATCGGCATTTCCCCCGCCGGGATCGAGCACCACAGCGACGCCTCGGTCGAGTCCCTGGCGGCGCGCATCGGGGAGAGGCTGGATTGGACCAAGGAGGACTGAGAGTCCTCCTAATGCCGGGCCCTTTTTATGCCGAGGTAGTATTCAATGAACCTCGCAACAGTCATCGGTATACCGTTAGGGCTCACCCTCCTCATCGCGGCCTTCATCTACGAGGGCGGCAACCCGGCGGACCTAATCCTGCCCTCGCCGATCGTAATCATATTCGGCGGCACCTTCAGCGCCCTCCTCGTGGCTTTCGACCTTCCCGACGTCCTCTCCATCCCCAAGCTCATCGGCATGGCGATGCGGATGCCCCCGACCAAGGAAAAGGACCTGGCCCTGCGCTTCGTCGCCCTGGCCGAGAAATCGCGCCGCGACGGCCTCCTATCCCTCGAGGAGGACATGCAGGGCCTCGACCCCAAGGAAGACCCCCTGCTCAAGAAGGGCCTGCGCTACGTCATCGACGGCACCGATTCCGACGCCCTGCGCGAGCTCCTCGAGAACGACGTCGCGATCTTCGAGAAGCACCGCAAGCACCAGGCCGAGATCTTCGAGTCCGCCGGCGGATTCTCGCCGACGATGGGCATCATCGGGACCGTCCTCGGCCTCATCATAGTATTGAAGAACCTCTCCGAGCCGGATAAGCTCGGAGGGTCGATAGCCGTAGCCTTCATCGCCACCCTGCTGGGCATCATGATGGCCAACCTCGTCTGGCTGCCCCTGGCCACCAAGCTCAAGGGCGTTCTCGCCAAGGAGAAGAACACGAAGGAGATGATCATCGCCGGCGTGCTCGCGATCCAGCAGGGCGAGAGCCCGAAGCTCGTAGGCGACAAGCTGGCCGCCTTCGTATCGGAGAAGGAGAAGGCGGCGCTCGAGTCCTTCAACGAGGAATAGCCGATGGCGCAGAAAGGTCAGGCCAAGCCCAGGAAGAAGAAAGAGGAGCCGGAGAAGCCGCAGAACGCCGAGCGCTGGCTCCTCACCTACTCCGACATGATCACCCTGCTCATGGTCCTCTTCGTGATCCTCTACGCCATGTCCAAGGTGGAGACCACCAAGTTCAACGCCTTGGCCGAGTCCCTCTCCAGCGCCTTCAGCATGCCGGGCGTCCAGGCGCGCGACGGCCAGGGAGGTCATTCGCTCTCGCCAACCGACGCCACCCTGACCCCTCCCCCGGGCACGGGCCTCTCCCCCAAGAAGTCCTCCAAGCGCGACAATTTCCTGGAGAAGGCCCGCTCTACCCTGGACACGAGCATACGGACCGGCAAGATACACATGGCTACGGAGGCGCGGGGCATCGTACTCGCGCTGGCCGGGGACACCTTCTTCAAGGTGGGCTCGGCCAACCTGGAGGAGGGCGCCATCGGCACGCTCTCGAAGGTGGCGGAGCTCCTGCGGGACCTGCCCAACCCCATAGCGATCGAAGGGCACACGGACGACACCTCGATGGCGAGGGGCGACCCCCTCGGCTCCAACCTGATGCTCTCCGCCGCGCGCGCCGTATCGGTGACCGAGGCGCTCGAGCTCCTCGACGTGCCCAAGGAGCGCCTCTCGGCCACCGGCTTCGGCGACGCCAAGCCCGCCCGCCCCAACGACAGCCCCGAAGGCAGGGCCTACAACAGGCGGGTCGAGATACTCATCAGGTTCGACGCCGAGAGCTAGCCGAAGGCCTAGCGAAGCCTCAGCCCAGGCAGTCCTCGATGGCTCTCGCGAGCTGCTCGGGGCGCCAAGGCTTGGTAATGCAGACCGAGATCCCGGCATCCGTCCTCGCCCTCTTGATCGCGTCGTCGTCGGCCTGGCCCGTCATGAGGATCGACTTGATGCCCGGCCTGCGCTCCCGCAGCGCGACCAGGAAGCGATCGCCCCTGATCCCCGGCATGAACCAGTCGCAGATGACCAGGATCACCTCGACTCCCTCCGACTCCAGCTCCTCGATCACCGCGTCGGCCGCCTCCGCGCCGAGCGCGGTCTCAATCGCGAAACGGCCGCCGAAGCGCCTTCGGAGCTCCTGCTTCATCGCGAGCAGTATCACGGCCTCGTCGTCGACGCAGACTATCGCCTGCCTGCCCGCTGACGGCATGCCGGCTCAGGAGCCCCGCGCCGCTGCCGCGGCGGAGGCCATGTGCGCGTCGATATCCTGCGCGTCCCAGGGGTAGCAGACCCAGCGGTCCTCGATCTCCCGCCCGGCGAAATAGCGCAGTACCTCGGCAGGGATCGAGCCCTTCTTCTCCTTGAGCTTGTTGTGGAGGACTGCCACGGCGATCTCCGAGGGCTTGTGCCTCATGAGCTCGCGCACGCAATACTCGAGCGTCGTCCTCGAGTCGTCGACCTCGTCGACCAGGAGGATGCGCCTCCCCGCGAGCTTCTTCTCGGCCTCCTCGATCCACTGGACCTTGCGCGGGAGGTCGCTCGGCTTGTCCTCCGAGTCGTAGTAGGCGACCCCCACGGCGAGGATCGGCTTGCCCAGGAAGGTGCGCATGATGCGCGCCGGGATGAATCCCCCCGACCCGATGGCGACGATGACGTCAGGCTCGAAGCCCGACGCCTTGACCCGCGCCGCGATGTCCAGGGATGTCTTGTGTATGTCCTCGTAAGTGAAGAAGTACTTCTCCATGGACGGATACTAATTAGTAGGGCGAGTATTAGCAAGGTGGGGGAGAACGGAAGGTCATATCCCGCGCACTACGCTGCACTCAAAATCGTGAATCGTTTCGTCCTTAATGCAGGGGGCCGCTCGGCTGCGGAATCGCTACCCCCTCTTCTCCGGTTTCTGGGCGGCGATATCCTTGGGGGTGACCTGGGGATGGTGGCAGCGGCCCGTGAGGGGCGTGTCCGAGCGGAGGTACCATTTGGACTTGATCTGTATCGAAAGCGCCGGGCAATAGTTGAAACAGGCCCAGCAGGCGTAGAAGTCCGCTTCTTCCTTCCAATTCGGCCGCCCGTCCAGCATCTCGACCTTGCCGGCGAGGCAAACCCCCTCGCAGAGGCCGCATCCCGTACATTTCGAATCGGCGTAGAAGTCGAAGCGGCTCTCCACGTACTTGCCGAATTTCAGGAAGAAGGGCACGAAAGGCAGCAGGAGCGCAGGCGCGTGGGTCGGGCCGTCGATGCGCTTTGGCCGGACTGCCGTACGGCCGCGGATCGCCTCGCAGGCGAGGTCCAAGTCCTCCATCGCCTTCGCCTCCAGCCGGGCGTTCTTCTCCTCGCTTATTCTTTCCCGATAAAGCGATGCGATGAGCGGCGCGCTGCCCGAGGGCATGGTGACGGCGAAGTTGCCGTCCAGGCGCTTGCCCTTTCGGGTAAGCAGCTCGTTCAATGCCGAGAATGTCCAGCAATCCGTGCCGCCCCTCACGGAGACCGCGAATATATAGCTGGCCGAGCCGAAATCGAATTTCTCGAGCAGCTTCATGACGATCTTCGGCGCCGTGGACGCATATTGGGGAAACACGAATCCGACAGCCTCGCCCTTGGTCGCGACCCTATCCTCGGCAAGCGCGCGCAAGATCGGGATCAGCTCTGACTCGGGCAGGCGCCTTTGCAATTCCCTCGCGATATGTAATGAATTCCCCGTTCCCGAGAAGAAATAAAGCTCCGTTCCCATCGGCTCCTCCGCGCGCGCCCGATCGATCGATCGATGATAGCCCGCGACTCGCGAAAAAGGTAGCCGGAATACAGCGCCGCCCGCTCAGCCCGTGAGCGTCCTCGCGAAGAAGGCCAGCAGGCGGGCGTAGGAATCGCGGGCCGCAGCCGGGTTGTAGGATGGCGCGTCGTCATTGAAGAAGGCGTGGCCGGCGCCCTCATAGACGTGGCTCTCGAAGGACAGGCCCGCCGCTCGCGCGCCTTCCTCGAAGGCAGGGATGCCTGCGACCGCCCGTTGGTCCAGGGCGCCGAAAAAACCGATGACGGGGCAGCCGACCTTGGCGAGTCTCTCCGCGGTCGGAGGGTTGCCGTAGAAGACCGCCGCGCCTGAGAGCTCGCTTTCCTCGCAGGCCAGGAGGGCCGATAGGCCCCCTCCCATGCAAAAGCCCACGCAGCCCAATTTTTGCCCCCTCGTCTCCGGCCTCTCCTCGCGGAGGTGGCGGAAGGCCAGGCGCAACGGAGGCAGGAGGGATTCCACCCTCCCGGGCGCCGCGAAGGAAAACACTCCCGCGAAGGTCTCGGCGATCCTGGAGCCCTCGGCCTCGGGAAGCTTGCCCATCGCGGCCGCCCTCGTCGCTGGATCGAACATCGTTCCAGGCGGGAGCATGGCGGAGAAGCCAAAAGCCTCCGCGATCCTCTCGTTCGACAGGAAGTCCGGCCGCCGGCCATTCTCGGCGAAGAGGTCTGGAGCGAGAGCCGCATAGCCGGCCGCGGCGATGCGGCGAGTCAGGTCCGCGATGTGGTCGTTGACGCCCCCGGCTTCCTGGATGACCAGGACTCCAGGCAGGCTCCCGCGCGATCTCCCGGGCCGAGCGAAGTAGCCCGAACCCGAGCCGTAGCGAATCCACTCGCCTTCAATCGACATGCATCGCCTCCCGTCAATCCTTGACCACTGCCATCAGGGCCTCGCAGACGACATTTCGGCTTTGCTCGATGATGAGATCGCGAACGTCGCCTTTTTCGAGCCGCGCCACTGTGGGCAGGACATAGGCCTTAACGCGGTCGGAGAGATTCCTGAATATGGCATCCTTGACCTTTTCTTCCGCGCCGACGAGGGCGGTGATCAGGTCGCGGCCCGTGATCTTCCTCAAGATCCCTTGGATCGAGGCATCGTCGAGCCTCGAGATCGCCGAGAATTCGGGAACGAATCCCGCGTCGACGCTCCGACGCAGGGTTATTTTGCCGTCCGCCACCTCCAACTCGATCTCGTCGGCGAACTGAACCTGCTTGAGGATAGCCTGAGGTATTCGAATGCCCTTGGAGTTTCCGATATCGACGATAGGTACGCGCATAGATTCTCCTGATATCAGTATTTACAATATAACTACTATGTAGCTACTTTCTTGTCAATAAAATATTTGCATTTTCCCGCGTTTCTTGATTGACCCTGACGTTACGTCATACTCTATCTTCATCCTATTCGAGGGAGCGACAATGGCCTATACGATCAAGAAGCTCGCGCAGATGGCGCAGGTGAGCGTCCGGACGCTGCACCATTACGACGCCGTCGGACTCGTGGTGCCCGGTTCCCGAAGCGCTTCGGGCTACCGGCTCTACGGGGAGGCGGAGCTCCTGCGGCTGCAGCAGGTGCTCTTCTACCGAGAGCTAGACCTGAGCCTGGAAGAGATCTGCCGCCTCCTCGACGAGCCGGGCTATGACCCCGTGACTGCCCTCGAGACGCAGCTGCGCCTCCTGGCGGCTCGCGCCGACCGCATAGCGCGGCTCATGGATACCGTCGGCCGCACGATCGGCCGGCTCAAAGGAGAGAATATGCTCAGCGACGAGGAATTGTACGAGGGTTTCGCGAAGGACGAGATCCAGAAAATCAAGGGCGAGGCTAAGGCCAGGTGGGGTTCCACGGAGGCCTACGCCCAGAGTCAGAAGAGGGTGGCGAAGATGTCGAAGGCGGATCTGGAGAGGGTCAAGGCCGAAGGAGCGGCCGTGGACGCCGCGGCGGCCCGGGCCCTGGCCCGCGGCGAGGACCCCGCCTCTGCCGCCGTGCGCGCCATCATGGCTCGGAAGTTCGAGCAGCTGCGCGCCTTTTACGAGCCGGACAAGGAGTTGTTCGCGGGGCTCGGGCGCATGTACTCCGAGGACGAGCGCTTCAGGAAGCATTACGAGGATATCGCCCCCGGCCTCGCGGATTTCCTGCGGCTGGCCATGTCCGCGTACGCGGAAGGGATCTAGCCCGCCGCCCGCCGACCCATCGCGGTCGGCGGGCGGCCTTTACTTGGGGCGCTTCATCATTTAGAGTGAGCCGCATGAAAAAAGCACTCCCGAGGCGGGGCGGAAGGGAATGAAGGTCAAGGGCGCCCTCTCGCAGATGCTCAAGAAAAGCCTCAACGAGTCCCTTACTCCCGACATGATGGAGCGCGTCGCCCAGGACGTGATACCCGACTACGACCTCCGCAGGCGATCGGGCTTCCCCGCCAACATCCCAATGCAGGGGCTTACCGCCGCCTCGCGGATCGTGGATGACGTGGTTGCCGAGGATTACATCCTCCATTTCATCGAGCGCCTCGTCCTCCTGGACAAGGAGGGCTTCATGGGGCGGTCATACCGAATTGCGGGCCTCCGGGAGATATTCAAATTCATCGCCGCCGAGGCCTACATCTGGGACGCGGACACCGGCCGATTCATGGAGGATCCCCGCATCAGGCGCACCCAGAACTGGGGCCGCCTCCTCCAGGGCGAGGAGCTCCGCTTCTCCCTCCTCCGCGTCGACGTGGTCACCAACTCGCGCATCGTGAAGGTCCACGGGGAGACCGCCGCCCGAGGAGCCTACGACGACCTGCGGAGCATCCTCTCGCGCTGCGCCGAGAGGCGCTCGGGGCGCATCTGGAGCTGGGAGGGGGACGGCGCCCTCGCCGCCTTCCTCTTCGGCCACTCCACCACCTCCTCGGTGCTGGCCGGCATGGCCCTCCTCCACGAACTTTTCATCTATAACCTGGCCTATAACCGCATAGGCGAGCCGCTGCGCGTGCGGGCGGCCGTGCATACCGGGCCCATACGCTACCTCCCGGACGTCGGCGAGATCCTCACCCAGGAGACCTGCCGCGAGGTCATCGAGTCCGAATCCCGATGGACGCCGCCCGACGGTCTCTCCATAAGCCCCGCGGTCGCCGGCACGCTGGATCGCGTCATCCTCGACCGCTTCAGGCCGGGCCCTGAGGCGGGTTCGCGAGCCCTGGTATACTCCGTGGGGGCGAGCCTCGCATGAATATCATCATCTGCGCCTCCGACCCCGCGGACAAGAAGCTCGCGGCCTTCGCGGCGCGCACTTTCGCCGAGCGGACCTTCGCCAAGGGCGAGCGGCCCGAGATCATGGCTGACTCCGCCTTCTCCCGCGCCATCAAGAAGAAGGCGCCGGGGGCCTTCGTCTACTTCGACCTGGGCTTGGGGACAGATCGCGTCCTCGAGCTCGCCTCGAGGCTGGACGAGATAGGCCCCAGCGCTTGGGGGGTGCTCGACCGCGAGGGACAATCCGAGGATCCCGCGCTCTTCTTCTTCGCCGGCGCGAGCGACTACGTTGGCCCGGCGCTGTTCAAGACGGGCCTCGGCCAGGGGAGGCTAGGCGACGCCCTGGCGTACTCGGGGCTCGAGGAAGCCGCCCCGGACGGCCCCGAGGCCGCGGGCGCCGGCGGTTCCTTCCCCGGATGGGCGGTCCTCGAGGAGGGAGCCGAGGTCCCCGTGCGCTTCTGCTACGCGGCGGTCGGCAACCAGAAGAGCCTGCTCGAGCGGATCGGGGAAAAGCGCCTCGACAAGCTCCGCGACGATTTCGCGTCCTTCCTCGAACCCTGGGCCAAGGAATGCGGCGGCCTCGTCTGGATCAAGGAGAGCTCAGGCTGCCTCCTCCTATTCCCTCCCGAGGACGAGGGCATGAATCCCGTCCTCGCCTCCTTCCGCCTCCTCCTCGACCGCGCCATCATCGGCTACGAGGTATTCAAGCTCGAGGTGCCGCTCACGTTCAGGTTCGCGTTCCACTCGGGGCATACACAGTGGAGGAAGCCCGGGGCCACCGGCAAAGTCATCTCCGAGGACGTGAACTTCGTCTTCCACCTCGGGATGAAGGCCGCCGGCGACGGGTATATCCTCGCCTCCGCCGACGCCCGTGACGCCATCCCCGAATCCCTCCGCGAGCTCTTCTCCGAAGCGGGCGACTACGAGGGGCGCTCGCTCGTCGCGTCGCGGAAATTCAAGGACTAAGAAATCGTTTCACGATTTCTTGTACCGCGAGGAATGGATGGTAGCGCGCGCTAAGAGCGCGCGACGGAATAACGAGACGCTACCTGATCTTCCTCGATAGCGGCAGCAGCAGCGCGACGTAGCCGACCGCGGCGGCGAAAGCGCACAACGTGCCCCACCACGGGCCGACCGCGGGGTAGAGGATCGATACCGCGATCCCGTAGACGATGATATTGGACGAGGAGAGGATGAGGACCTTGCCCGTCGCCCTCGCGAAGTCCCTGCCCTGGGCCCGCGCGAGGATCGTCATCGTGGACAATAGGACGGCCGGGAACACAGAGACTATGCCGGTCAAATAGGGCGGCGCGACCTGGGCCGCCGCTACGGCGAGCGCGACTATCGCGCCGGCGAAAAGCGCCCGCACGAGGACGGTGGCGGGCTTGAAGGGGACGGCTTTCCTCGGCCCCTTCAAGGGGGCTGCCCTCACCTTGAGGACGAGATCGGCAATCGCGAACGAGGCGGCGCAGACGAGGACGTAGACGATTATGGACCAGGCGGGTGAGATCCGCGGAACCGCGACGGCCAGCGCGGCCGCCGCGAACCAGGAAACGAGCCCCGCGGCGAGGGCGAGGACGAGACCCCAGCGGAGCCCGACGACGACGGCCAGGAGGAAGAGCGTGTCTACGGCCATCCCCAGCGGCACCGATCCGGCGGCCTCGGCGGCGTAGTTGGATCCCCGGGTGAGCGCCATGAAGAGCAGCGAAACGAGGATGTTGGAGGGCAGATTGGCGATCAGCCCGCCCAAGCGGCTTCCGAGGCGCTCTCCGGCGAGGGTCGCGAGGCTGATCCAAAGCCCTGCGACCACGAAGGCCAAGGCGATGTGCAAGGTAGCGTCGAAGGTCATGACGGATAATAGTTCAAATAGCGCTGTATGTATATTCATGCATTGAAGTTTCATAATATGAAATGTTGTTTTACCTGATAAAAACTCTCGCAAAAAATCGCGAGTTCCATTATAATTGTTTCTATGGCTAACGACACAGAACTCATTTCCTCGAATATTTCCGAGATGGCCCACGCCCTCTCGAGCGCGGACCCCGTCCTCGTCGAAGAATTCCTCTACAGCCTCTTCACGGCGTCGGAGGCGGACGAGATAGCAAAGCGCTGGGCCTTGGTCAAGCAGATCGCCAACGGCCGGCCCCAGCGCGAGATCGCGAAAGACCTCGGGCTCTCGCTATGCAAGATCACGAGAGGCTCGCGCGAGCTCAAGAAGGAGTCTTCGGCCTTCAAGAGGATGCTCACCCTCGCCGGAGTCGAGATACCGGATACGATCATCAGGCGCCGGGCATCCCCGCGCGCCCGCGCGGAGAAGCTCGGCGCCTGATTCCTCACTTGATCAGCGTCGCCTTGGTCAGCACGATGTCTGCGCTTGGCACGTCGGAGTGCGGCGGCCGCCTGCCCGTCGAAACCGCCGCCATCTTGTCGACGATATCCATGCCCTCGATCACTTTCGCGAAGGCGCAATAGCCGGCCCCGCTCGGACCCCTCCCCGTATAATCGAGGCTCCTGTTGTCCGACAGGTTGATGTAGAACTGGCTCGTCGCGCTGTCGGGATCCGAGGTCCTCGCCATGGCCAGGGTGCCCCTGGAATTCGCCGGCGCCTTCGCCGCCTCGTTCGCGATCGGGTCGCGCGTGTCCTTCTGCTTGAGCCCCGGCAGCATCCCGCCGCCCTGGACCACGAAGTCCGGTATGACGCGATGGAAGATCGTCCCGTCGAAGAAGCCCGAATTCACGTATTCGATGAAATTTTTCGCGGTTATCGGGCACTCCGCCTCGAAAAGCTCGATCGTAATGCCGCCCATGCTCGTCTCGAATCGCACCTTAACGTTGGCCATGAATATCCTCCGAAGCGTTTATTCTCCCCTAAACCCCAGAAAAAGATAAGCCGTGCCCGATCGGGCGTTTCCCATTCCGCGGATCGGCCTGGTTTTCCTGCGCCCGTATCCGTACATTTAATATATGATATATCTAATGTAAGGAGAGCGCCATGGCGGTCCTTCTCGCTTTCGCCTTCCTCTCGGGCATCATCACGATCCTTTCCCCCTGCATATTGCCCGTGCTTCCGATCGTGCTCGCCGGGGGGAGCACGGGCGGGAAGGCCAGGCCCTTCGGCGTAATCGCCGGCTTCGTGCTCAGCTTCGGCTTCTTCACGCTCGCCCTCTCGGCGATCGTGCAGGCCCTCGGCGTGCCGGCCGACGCGATGCGCTACGTCGCCGTTGCCCTCATTGGCCTCTTCGGCGTCGTGATGCTCGTGCCCCGGCTGCGCGGGCTCTTCGACCAGGCGGTATCGCGCATCGCGTCCAGGGGCGGCGCCTCGGGCGGCGCGCGGCCCCGCCGAGGCGCGGGCTTCTGGGGGGGGGTCCCGGTCGGCCTGAGCCTGGGCCTCGTATGGACCCCCTGCGTCGGGCCCATCATGGCATCGGTGATCAGCCTGGCCCTCACCCAGAAGGTGGACGGCGGCTCGATCTTCGTCACGCTCGCCTACACGCTCGGGACGGCCATACCGATGCTCGCGGTGATGCTCGGGGGCCGGGCCCTCCTCGCCAAGGTGCCTGCCCTCTCGAGGAACGCCGGCGCCATCCAGAGGGCCTTCGGCGTGGTCATGGTCCTCATGTCGGTCGCCCTGGCCTTCCAGTGGGACAGGCAGATCCAGACCGCCATCCTGCGGGCCTTCCCGAATTACGGCGCGGGCCTGACCGCCATCGAGAGCCTGGCGCCGGTGAAGACCGCGCTGCAGGCGAGGAGCGGCGGGGCGACGGCCGCGGCCTCGGGCGTCTTCGCCGGAGCCCCTGCCGACTCGCCCGAGTCGGCCTCGATAGGGGACTACGGCGCCGCTCCCCGTTTCGTATCGGCGGGCCCCTGGCTGAATGCCGGCGGTACGCCCCCCTCGCTCGAATCCCTCCGAGGCAAGGTGATCCTCGTGGATTTCTGGACCTACAGCTGCATCAATTGCGTCCGGACCCTGCCCTACCTCTCGGCCTGGTACTCCGCCTACAGGGACAAGGGATTCGAGATCGTCGGAGTGCACTCGCCCGAATTCGCCTTCGAGAAAGTCACGGCTAACGTGTCGCGCGCGATGCGCGATCTCGGAGTGACCTGGCCCGTCCTCCAGGACAACGACTACGCCCAATGGACGGCCTACGGCAACAAGTACTGGCCCGCCCACTACCTCATCGACGCGAAGGGCCGGGTGCGGTCCTGGCACTTCGGGGAGGGCTCCTACGCGGAGACAGAGGCGCAGATCAAGCAGCTCCTGGCGGAGGCGGGCGCCGCGGTGGGAAAGGATATCGTATCCGCCCCTCCGCCGGACCTCGCGGATCGGACCGAGGAGACCTACCTCGGCTACGAGCGGGGCAAGGGCTTCGCCTCGGCGGTAACGCCTGTGCCCGATAAGGCCGTCGACTATCGCCCGGCGCGCGTCCCCCTTCCCGGAGAGTGGAACCTCAAGGGCAGATGGACCATCTCCGGCCAATTCGTGTCCCCGGACTCCCCGGGGACACTCGCCCTGACCTTCAACGCGAAAGACGTCTACCTCGTGGCGGAGCCCGTAGGCGAGGGCGGCAGCATAGCCGTCCTCGTCGACGGCGTACCGGCGGAGGATACGGCCGACCTGCGCGGCGGGACGCTCAGGCCTGACGCGAGCAGGCTCTACCATGTCGTGGGGCTCCGCGCCGGTGGAGCCCACCTGCTCACCCTGGAGGCCAAGGGAAAGGTCCGCCTCTTCTCCTTCACCTTCGGCTAGGTGTCTGTCGGACTTTGGATTCCGTTCCGGCGAAGGCGAGCCGCGAGTGGAAAACCGGCGATGATTGAGGGCCATACTTCCTGTATGGCCCGATTGAAAAGCCGATTTTACGCCGCGGATCGCCGAGGCCGGACGAAAAGCGCGAGGAGGCCGCCCTTGCCTCGGGAGTGCGGGGCGGCTATTCTCCTCCTCATGAATCGGATCGAGGTCGAGGGCCTCAGCAAGGCATATCGCGGCGGCTCCGTCGCCCTGAGCGGCGTCTCCTTCTCCGTGGCGGAGCGGGAGGTCTTCGGCCTGCTCGGGCCCAACGGGGCCGGCAAGTCGACCGCGCTCAGGATCCTGGCGACTATACTCGAGCCGAGCGGAGGCTGCGCACGGGTCATGGGCGCGGACGTGGCCTCCGAAGGCGCCCGCGCCCGACGGGCCTTCGGCTTCGTGCCCCAGGACACCGCCGTAGACGCCTGTCTCTCGGGCTACGAGAACGTCTACCTTCACTCGAGGTTGCACGGCCTATCGCGGAAGGACGCAAAGGAGCGCACGACGGAGATCCTCGCCTTCATGGGCCTCGAGAAGCGCTCGGGCGAGCGAGCGCTTTCTTATTCCGGCGGCATGCGCAAGCGGCTGGACATCTCCTGCGCCCTCATACATCGGCCCTCCGTCCTCCTCCTCGACGAGCCCACCCTCGGCCTCGATATCTGGTCCCGCCACGAGATATGGGAGGCGGTGGACCGGATGAAGGCGGTCACGGGCGTCTCGGTCCTCCTCAGCACCCACTACCTCGAGGAGGCCGACAGCCTCTGCGACCGAGTCGCCATCCTGCGCGAGGGCTGCATCGCGGTCGAGGGAAGGCCCGGGGAGCTCAAGGACGAGGCAGGCTGCGAGCTCGTCGCGCTCTCGATCTCAGGCGGCGCGGAGGCAATCGCGGCCGCTGTCGCGGCGATGCGGGTCGCGCGCGGGATCCGAGAGCTCCGCGTCGCCGGCGGCGAGCTCGTCGCCGCCGTTGCCTCCGGCGAGACGGCGATACCCCTCCTCGTCGAGGCCGCGCGCGCAGCCGGCGCCCGCGTCGATCGCGTGCGCGTGGAGAGGCCGGGACTCGAGGGCGTGTTCATGAGGGCCACGGGCGGGAGCGAAAGGAAGGAAGGCCGATGATCGGCATATATTGCGTGCTCTGGAGGGAGATGCGCAAATTCTGGTACGACAAGGTCCGGGTCCTCGTCGTACTCCTGCAACCCGCCCTCTGGCTCGTTTTCATGGGCAACACGATGAACCGCGCGACGGCCAAGATTCCCCAAGTCGCGTATTTCCTCCAGGGAGCCAAGGATTACATGTCCTATATGGCGCCGGGTATCATCGTGCTCGGCAGCCTGTTCAGCGCCGTGTATTGCGGAGTCGGCCTCCTGCATGATCGAGAGTCCGGCTTCTTCGACAAGCTGCTCTCCTCTCCCGTCCCGCGCTGGGCCGTCCCCTTCGGCAAGATGCTCGCGGCGGCGGTGCAGAACCTCATCCAGACCCTTATCCTCGTGGCTACTTCGATACCCTTCGGCGTGCCCTTCGTTACCGGGATCAAGGGCCTATTGGTGATACTGCTGGTCGCGACCCTCATCAATCTCGGCGTTTCCGCGATTACCCTCGTCCTGGCGCTCAGCGTTCCCACCCTCGAATCCTACCTTGCCGTAATCTGCTGCCTCGCCCTGCCCCTGATCTTCGCGAGCACGATCATGTTCCCGACCGCCTTCATGCCCGATTGGCTCGCGACCGCCTCGGGCTGGAACCCCTTGAGCTACGCGGTCGCCCCGATACGCAGGCTTGTAAACGTGGGTTGGATATGGCATGAGCTTTATAGTGGGATCTACGTTTCGACCGCTTTCGCGGCAATCGCCTTCGCGGTCGTCGGCTTGAGCTACAGGAAGCCCTAGGGCGAGCGAACGAAGGCGAGGATATAAAAAAGCCGCGGCCCGAAGGACCGCGGCATTTCTCTAGAAATACAGAATTATTTAGCCATTGCCGTCGTCATGTCGGCCTGGAGCTTGGCCATGTCGGTCCAGGTATTCGTATAGGCGGTCGCGCCCGAGTCGCTGTAGACCGTAATCGAAACGCTGATCGAAGGGGCGAAGGCCGAATAGTCCGGATCCTTGCCGCCGAAAGCAGTCGTGGGATCGGGGATCGTCGCGGCGTTCTTGACGTCGGCCTTGACCACGATTTTTCCGCCCTTGCCGGCGCTGTTGACGGAGATGGCCACCACGGCACTCTCGCCGTAGTCGATTACGAGGTCGGCAGGCTGGACATTGCCGCTGACGGTTTTGGAACCGATGCTTTCCGTACCGCCCGCGTTGACCCGGACCTTGAGGTCCTTGAGGGCCGAGGCGCCGGGAAGGTTCTGCGAATCGGCGACGAGCTTGAGCGTAGCCTGGCCCGACGCGGACTTGAAATTGGCCATGGTCGAGGTATTGAGGGCGGCGCCGTCAGAGGTGACCATCGAGGCCGAGAAATCGCAGGTGGCGGTCGTGAGCTTGAGGTACTGGCCGACGCTCTCGCCCGAGAGGGTGATGGACTCGCTCAGGCTCTTGCTCGTCGGGAAGTTCTTGATGTCGGTCTGGACCTTAGTCATCTGGTCGGAGAAATTGCTGCTGAGGCTCTTGGCGTTGAGGGATAAGAAGGTACCGACGGCCTTGCTCAGCGCCGCCTTCGCGGGGGAGACCGAGGCGACGGGGGCCGAGGTGAACTGGCTCATTATGTCCGCCATGACCGGGTCCGCGGAAAGGCCGGCCATAGCGGTAACAGCGGTCTTAAGGTCGGCAGCCGGGGTAGCGCCGCTTGACATCATAGCGGCCGGCGCTACGGCTGCTGCAGCCGCGACGTCAGAGGGCTTAGCCGGTGTGTTGTCGGCGCAGCTCGCGAGGATTAGGGCGGTCGCGAATAGGACGAAAAGCAAGCGTTTCATGATACCTCCGAGAAATATTTGGGAAAATAACGTAACAAAGCTTACATTATCGTGGTTTTCTGCGTATGTCCAGAATATCGGTCATTTTTTATATATAGAAGCTTTTTAGTAATATTTGAGCGCCGAACCCTGCACTTGCCTCGCAAACTCGGTCGCCGGTATCCTCAATCTCTATGGAAATACCCCTCGTCCTCCGCGCGAAGGCCGGAGGGAAAATCATCTATGCGGTCTCCGGCCTATTCCGCGCCGCCATGGCCGCCATCCTCGCCGTCCTGGCCGCCGCCCTCCTCATGGACGGCGGGTCTCCAGGCGTCGGCGGGTACGTCGCATTGGGCCTGACCGCGCTCGCTGGACTCTACGAGGAGCGCTGGACCTTCGACCCGAGCGCAGGCACAATCGTCCATCGCGCGGGGCTCCTATTCCTGGCGCGCAGGACGGCGATCGCGTTAGGCGACGTCGCGCGATTCCGCGTCGAGGCCTTCGTTCGGGGAACCCTGCCGGGATCCGCCGACGAGGCCGCTCGGAACGCTGCCGCCCTCGAGGGAGGGAGGCCGGACGACGGCTCCATTAAGCGCTCCTCCCATAAAAGGCCCTACCTCTGCATCGTCTGCGAGACCGTCGACGGCTCGAGGTATTTCATCGACGCCCTGCCGGCGAGGAAGGCCGAAGCCCTGAAAAGAAAGGCCTCGGCGATAGCCGAGGCCTGCGGGAAGGAGCTGATCGAGGCTTATTCCGGGTCGTGATAGAGGTAGCAGGCCACCTGGTGGTCCGGCTCGACTTCCTTCAAGCGGGGGACGCTCTTCGCGCACTTGTCCATGCGCTTGCTGCAGCGGTCGTAGAAATAGCAGCCCGTGCGCACCTTGTCGGGAGAGGGCACGTCGCCGGTGAGGATGATCCGCTTGCGGGTCCTCTCGATGGCCGGGTCCGGGATGGGGGCAGCCGAGAGCAGCGCCTGGGTGTAGGGATGCAGGGGCTTGCGGTAGAGGTCGGCGGATCCGGATATCTCCGCGATGATGCCGAGGTACATGACCGCGACGCGCGTTGAGATGTATTGGATGACGGCGAGGTCGTGGGCGATGAAGAGGTAGGTCAGGCCGAACTCGTCCTGCAGGTCCTTGAAGAGGTTGAGGATCTGCGCCTGGATGGACACGTCGAGGGCGGAGACCGGCTCGTCGCAGAGCATGAGCGCGGGCCGCAGGGCCAAGGCCCGGGCGATCCCGATGCGCTGCCGCTGGCCCCCCGAGAACTCGTGCGGGTAGCGGTTCTTGAAGAAGCGCGATAGGCCCACGCGCTCCATGAGCATCTCCACCCGCTCCTCGGTCTCCGTCTTGGTCATCGACAGGATGCCGCGCTTCTGGTAGATGCGCAGCGGCTCGGCGATGATGTCGCCCGAGGTCATGCGCGGATTGAGCGAGGCGTAGGGATCCTGGAAGACCATCTGCATGTTCTTGCGCGCCGCGATGAGCGGCTGGGCCTTGAGCTTGGACAGGTCCTCTCCCTCGAGGATGACCTCGCCGGCGGTCGGTTTGTAGAGCTGCGCGATGGCGCGGGCGGTCGTGGACTTGCCACAGCCGGACTCCCCTACCAGGCCGAGGGTCTCGCCCCTGCGTATCTGGAAATCGACGCCGTCCACCGCGTAGATGAAGCGCTTCTGGCCACCGAGGAGGGACCGGCTGCCCGCGGGGAAATGCATCTTGAGCCCCTTCACGTCGAGAAGGACTTCTTTATCGCTCATGGTAACTTTTCCTCCGAGTAGAGCCAGCAGGCGACCGACCGGCCGTCGTCGAATCGCGAGACGGCGGGGTACTTGCGCTTGCAGATATCCATCGCCTTGTCGCAGCGCGGATAGAAGGGGCAGCAGTCGGGAAGGTCGATGACGTTGGGCGGCTGGCCCCGGATCGAGCTGAGCCTGTTGCCCGAGGCGACGTCGAGGCGGGGCACCGACTTGATGAGCCCCTGGGTGTAGGGGTGCTTGGGATCGGCGAAGACTGCGTCGGTGGCGCCGCGCTCCACCACCCGTCCGGCGTACATGACGCACAGGGTGTCGCACATGCCCGCGACGACGCCGAGCGAGTGGGTTATCAGGATGACCGCCGTGCCCAGCCGCGCGGTGAGGTCCTTCATAAGATCGAGTATCTGGGCCTGGATGGTCACGTCGAGCGCGCTCGTCGGCTCGTCCGCGATCAGGATCTCCGGGTTGCAGGAGAGGCTCATCGCGATCATGACGCGTTGGCGCATGCCGCCCGAGAACTGGTGGGGGTACTGGTCGATGCGCTTCTCGGGGGCGGGTATGCCGGCGAGCTTGAGCATCTCGATAGCCTTCGCCTTCGCCTCGTCCTTGCCGAGGCCCTGGTGCAGGATGATCGTCTCGGTCATCTGGGTGGAGATGCGGAGGAAGGGATTCAAGGAGGTCATCGGGTCTTGGAAGATCATCGAGATCTTGTTGCCCCGGATCTCCCGGATCTTGTTGGCCGGCATCGCGAGGAGGTCGGCGTCCATGAAAAGCACCTCGCCCCCGACGATCTTGCCGGGCGGGCTAGGTATCATGTTGATGATGGAGAGGTTGGTGACCGACTTGCCGGACCCGGACTCCCCGACTATGCCGAGGGTCTCTCCCTTGTGGAGGTCGAAGCTCACGCCGTCGACCGCCTTAACGGTGCCTTCGTCGGTCTTGAAATACGTACGCAGGTCCTTGACCCGCAGGATTACTTCTTCGGTCATTGGTGGCTCTCCTGTGGACGCATCACGTGCGGTTCTTGCTCTGCGGATCGAGCGCGACGCGCAGGCCGTCGCCGAGGAAGTTCATGGCGAAGAGGAAAATCGTCATCGCGAGCGCCGGCACGAGGAGGCGCCAGGGATAGAGCTCCATGCCCTGGACTCCCTCGGACACCAGGGTCCCCCACGAGGCGGCCGGGGCGGAGACGCCGAGGCCGAGGAAGGAGAGGAAGGACTCGCTCATGATGAAACTCGGGAGCGAGAGGGTCGCGAAGATGATGATGACGCCGAGGGTATTCGGGATGAGGTGGCGGAAGATGATCCGGCCGGTGCCAGCGCCCATGGATCGCGCGGCCTCTATGAACTCGGCGTTCTTGAGGCTGATGATCTGGCCGCGCACGACGCGCGCGATGGTCAGCCACGATACCAGCGCGATGGCCACGAACAGTATTACGATCGAGCTCGCGCCGTCCTTGTGGAACATGGCCATGAGGATTATGACGATGAGCATGTAGGGCAGGCCGTAGATGATGTCCACGATGCGCATGAGGAAATTGTCCAGCCGGCCGCCGGCGTAGCCCGCGATGGCCCCGATGATGATGCCGATGAGCACGGCGGTGATGGTGCCGATGATGCCGACCATCATGGAGATGCGTCCGCCGTATATCGTGCGCGCGAGCATGTCCCGCCCCAGGTAATCGGTGCCGAGCAGGTAGACCTTGGAGCTCTTGGGATTCTTGGCGACGTCCGCCTTGACCGACTCGAGCTCGGCCCGAATCTTGTCCATCTCGGGACGGAGATCCTCGCGGCCCCCGTCGACGAGGCCCTTGAGCTCGACTATCCGTTTCTCGACCTTTTGTATGGCGATGGAGCCCGCGCTCTTGAGCGAGGGCGGGAGGTTGATGTGCGTCATCTCCTGCGAGGTATAGTCGTAGATGGGCAGTATGGGCGCGGCGAGGGTGATTATCGCGAAGGCGCCGACCACCCAGAGGCCCAGGAGGGCCATCCGGTTCTTGCGGAGCCTGCGCCATGCGTCAGCCCACAGCGATACGGCCGCGACCTGCTGATTGAACTCGTTGACGGCCTGGCCGATATTCGTTGACATAGCCGTCCTCCTATTTGTAGGCGATGCGCGGGTCGAGGAATCCGTACACGATGTCGACCACGAAATTCATGACGATGAGGATGAGCGAGTAGACGATCACTTCCCCCATGATGAGCGTGTAGTCGCGGTTGAGCGCGGACTGCACGAATATCTTCCCGACTCCCGGCACAAGGAAGATCGTCTCTACGACGATCGATCCCGTGATGATGCCCGAGAAGGCCGGCCCCAGGTAGGAGACGATGGGCAGGAGCGCGCCCTTGAGGACGTGCTTGCCTATCACGGTGGATTCCTTGAGCCCCTTGGCCCGGGCGGTGCGCACGTAATCCGAGCGCAGGACCTCCAGGATGCTCGCCCGCGACATGCGCGCGATGTAGGCGAAGTAGGGGAAGGAGAGCGTGATCACCGGCATGATGAGGGTCTTGAGCCCCGCCCGGTCAGTTATCCAGCCCGAGGTGGGCAGCCATTTGAGCTGCATCGCGAACACCAGCTGCAGCAGCGGGCCGATCACGAACAGGGGGACCGAGATGCCGACGACCGCCAGGGACATGGCCGTGTAGTCCTGCCATTTGTTCTGCTTGAGCGCCGAGACGATCCCGACAGCGATCCCGAGGGCCACCGCGAGCGCGAGGGAAAGGGTCCCGAGCAGCATGGAGTTGGGCATGCTCTGCTTGATGAGCGCGTTGACCGTCATGTCCTTGTAGCGGAAGGACGGGCCGAGGTCGCCGCGAAGGATCTCGCCGAAGTACCTGAGGTACTGACGCCCGAGGGACTCGTCCATGTGGTATTTTTTCATGAGGTTCTGCAGTACCTGGGCCGGAACCTTCTTCTCCGCGGAGAAAGGGCCGCCTGGCGCGAACCGTATCAGGAAGAAGCTGAGCGTGACAATGACGAACATCGTCGGGATCAAGCTCAGGAGTCTGCGGATGATGAACTTTGTCATCGTGTCCTTGCCTCCGGTTGAGGAAAATACGCGTGGGTCGATGAAGCGCGCGAAGGCGGACGGCGTCGCTGGATGGACGCCGGCCGCCTTAGGGCGCCTCCGGAAAAGAAACCGCGGGAGCGCTCTCGCGCACCCGCGGCCGTCTTTCGCGGCCCTCCCGATCGCGGGATCGGGAGGGCCATCGGAGCCTACTTCTTGGAGATGAACTTCCAGGGGTGGGTATCGAGGGTGTTGTTGTACCAGCCGTTCCACTTCTTCAGGTCGATCAGGTTCTGCGACACGTAGTAGTAGAAGGGGATGATGTGCTGGTCGGTCTCGACGAGGAGGGTCTCGGCCTGCTGCATCACCTTGTTGCGCGCGGCGCCGCCCATCATGGACGCTTCCTGCTTGATGAGGGCGTCGTACTTGGGATTGTCGTACTTGCCGTCGTTGTTGCCGCCGTCCTTCACGAACATGTTGAGGTAGCTGTCCGGATCGAGGTAGTCGGCCTGCCAGCCGGCGCGCGTGATCTGGAAGTCGTGTGTACCGGAACGGGTGTCGAGGAAGGTCTTCCACTCGAGGTTCTGGAGCTGGACGTCGATCCCGAGGACCGTCTTCCACTGCTCCTGGACGAATTCGGCGATCTTCTTGTGGTTCTCGTTGGTGTTGTAGATGACCGTGACGGCTGGGAAGCCCTTGCCGCCGGGGAAGCCGGCGTCGGCGAGGAGCTTCTTGGCCTGCTCGGGGTTATACGCGTTGCCCTTGGGCGGGGTATAGCCTTCCATCGGCGGGACGAGGGCGTTGGTGGCGAGCTGTCCGCCCTTGGTGATCTTGTCGACTATGGCCTTCTTGTCGATCGCCATGGCGAGGGCCTTGCGGACGCGGACGTCGTCGAAGGGCTTCTTCGTCATGTTGAAGATGTAATAATAGGAGATCGTCGCGGGCGCGACCTGGTAGTCGGAGCGGAGCTTGACCTCGTCGAGGAGGTCGTTCGGGACCGTGGTCGCCCAGTCAAGTTCCTTGTTCTTGAGCATGTTGTACTCGGTCTTGACGTCGTTGATCGGGAGGAACTTGACCGAGGCGAGCTTGACGTTCTTGGCGTCCCAGTACTTCGGGTTCTTGACCGCGAGGAGGTACTGCTGCTGCTTGTACTCCTTGAGGACGAAGGCGCCGTTGCTGACGTAGTTCTCCGGCTTGGTCCACTGGTCCCCGACCTTGGCGATCACGTGGAGGGGCTGGGGAGCGAAGATCTGATGGGCGAACATGTCGAGGGCGAAGGCGACGGGCCCGACCATGGTCACCTGGAAGGTGTAGTCGTCGAGCGCCTTGACGCCGACGGCGGCCTTGGCGGCGGCCTTGGCGGCGGCGTTGTCCGCGTCGGACTTGGCCTTGTCGGGGGCCCAGGTATTGTAATCGTTGGCGCCCTTGACGACGATGCCGATGAGGTAGGCGTACTCGCTGGCGGTGTCGGGATCGAGGTTGCGGAGCCAGCTGTCGACGAAGGTCTGGGCGGTGACGGGAACGCCGTCGGACCAGGTGCTCTTGCGGAGCTTGAAGGTGTAGACGCTGCCGTCGGCGCTGGCCTTCCAGGACTCGGCGATGCCGGGGACGGCATGGCAGGTCTTGGGATCGTTGACTACGAGGCCCTCGCCGAGGGCGAGGAATACTTTCTGCTCAGGGACTCCCTGCATATGGGCGGGGTCCAGCGATTGGATCTCGTCGCCGTTGCCGATCACGAAATCCTGGGCCGATATGCCCATGACGGCGATCAGGGCGAAAAGGATAAAGAAAATCTTCTTCATGCTTCCTCCTAAGAATGAACTAGAGCGATTAATGTTTATACCTCTTTATCAGGACCCCGGCAACCCATTTCACCGCGGATTAGGCAGGGACCGCTCCGAGGACAACCCTGATATATATGCATCCCGAACGCATATTTATCGCCGAGGCAGGCTGTCCAGGATCGCCTTCGCGGTTCCTGCCGTATCGTCCAGGAGGGCAAGGAGCCTTTCGACGTCCCGCTCAATCGGGTCCATCGGCGCATCGAGGCCGAAGCCGCTCCGCTTGGCGGTGACGCAAGCCGCCTCGATGGCGGCGGCCGCCGCGCCGAGCGGCTCGGCGCAGAGCGATAGGGAGCTGCCCTTGAGCGCGTGGCCGAGCCGCTGCAGTGCGCCGAGGTCCCGCGACCGGACGGCCACGGCATAGGCGTCCCGCCGACCCTGCGCCTCCTCGACGAATATGCCCAGGAGCTCTCGCATGAAGACCGAGTCGCCCTCGAGGCGGTCGAGCAGGGCCTCCTCGTCCACGAGGGGTGCCCCCGGGGCGCTGGGCGGCGGCGCCGCGGCCGGCTCCCCCTCGGGCAGGCGCGAAGCCTCTACAGTCGCGGCGGCGTGGGGCCCGAGGCGGCGGTCGGTCGAGGCGACCCGCGCGAGGAGGGCGTCGAGGGCGGCGGGGTCCAGGGGCTTGGGCAGGCAGTCGATCATGCCGGCGGACGCGATCGCGCCGCGCAATCCGTATTCGGAGCGCGCCGTCATCGCGGCGATCGCCATCGTCCCCGACTGGCCTGCGGCCGTCTCGGACTTGATCCGGCGGCAGGCCTCGAAGCCGTCCATGTCGGGCAGCCCGAGGTCCAGGAGGAGGAGGTCGAATTCGCCCTCGCCCAGCCGGGCGAGAGCCTCGGCGCCGGTTCCCGCGTAGGCCGCCTCGTGACCGTATCGCTCGAGGTAGCGCCTCGCCACGGCGCAGTTGACGGGGTCGTCGTCGACGACGAGGATGCGCAGGGCCCTGCCGCCAGCGGCCAGCGTCCCGGGGAGAGGATGCGCCTTGGCCTCCTCGCCGGGCTCGAAGCGCGAGGTGAAGGAGAAGGTGCTCCCCCTGCCCTCGGTCGACTCGACGGATATCTCGCCTCCCAAGAGGGCGACAAGCCGTTTGCTTATCGAGAGACCGAGTCCCGTGCCCCCGAAGCGCCGGGCGACGCTAGGGTCGACCTGCGAGAAATCCTGGAAGAGCCTAGGGATATTGTCCTGGGCGATGCCCATTCCCGAGTCGCGGACGGTGGTGCGGATACAAAGGCTGCGCGGGTCCTCTCCGCCCGCGTCCGACTCGAGCGTCGTTTGCGACGAGTACGACGACGACGATATATGAACCGCGACGGCCCCGCGCTCGGTGAATTTCACGGCATTGCTCACCAGGTTCATGAGCACCTGGCCGTAGCGGAGCGGATCTCCCCTCACGAAGCGCGGCGTGCCTTCTTCGACCACGATATCCAGGAAGAGGCCTTTCCCGTCCACGGCCGGCCGGAAGGACTTGAGCATAGCGACGGCCTTCTCGTGAAGGTCGAAATCGAAGGACTCGAGCTCCATCTTCCCGGCCTCGATCTTGGACAGGTCGAGGAGGTCGTTGACGAGGCCGAGCAGGATATTCCCGGAGGAGAGGATGACCTCGAGGTCGTCCCGCAACTCCGGCGTAGGTCCGCCCGGTGAGGGTCCGCCGCGGAGGTTCAGGTCGGCAAGGCCGATGATCGCGTTGAGCGGGTTGCGCAGTTCGTGGCTTATGACGGCTACGAAGGCGCTCTTGGCGGCGTTGGCGGCGTCCGCCGCGGCTCTCGCGCCCTCGAGTTCCCTCCTCGCCTTGGCCAGTGCGGTGATATCGCGGAAAAGGAACAGCCTGCCGCGCCAGGCTTTCCTTTCTTTCTGCAGCACTCGGTAGGAGCTGACCAGGTAGTCGACTCCCCCGGCCGACCACTCCCTCTCCTGCCCGTCGACCCAGTCCTCGCTGAGGACTGGTATTACCTCGGAGGCGTGCCGCCCCTCGAGCGCGTCGGGATCGGGGAAAAGGCGCATAGACTCATCCGTCGCCCCTACGACGAAGCCTTCCCCGTCGATCGCGAGTATTGGCGTGTCGATCGACTGAAGTATCACGCTTTTAGCGTACGGTACGATATCCAGGAGGTCGAAATGGCGAAGGGAATTCGCGACGATCAAGCCGGAGAGGGCGAAGACGATCGGCGTCGGATCGTAGGCGGTCCGGTAGAAAAACAGGAAAACGAAGGCGGCGTTAGTCGCCAGGGGCAGGGCCAGGAGGGCGATTAGGTGCCGCATCCATCTGGCGATCATGCCCTTCGATCGGAGGGCGAACATGATCATCATTCGGGACGCTAAGGCTACGTGGATGTAAGCGTACGCTATAAAAACCCAGAAGGCCCATCCTCCCTCGGGGTTTACCGGCAAGACCGAGAGCGGGTCGCCGGTCCAGAAGGCGTGGTGGATGTGGTTAGTCCCGATAAGCACGATGACCGCGATGCCGGGGAGGAGGATGAGAATGACGTGGAGGCCCCTGGCCGGCCGCTTGGCGATTGCCCGGCCGAACATGAAAAAAGCGGCCGGAAGGAAGGCGATTCCAAGGTATTGCAGCTTGAGCGCCTCGAATTTCCCCTCGGGACTGGGCATTTCCCAAAGCACCAGCCTGAAGACGCTCCACAAAAATATAGTCGTCTGGAAAAAAGCGAAGCTTCTCGAGATGTCCCTCTTCGTCCCGAACCAGGAGCGCACGCCCAGGAGGAGGGAAACGAGGGCGGAGACGATCATCGCTACCGCGTAGGGATGGATGGGCAGGCCGAAGCGCATATGACCAATTATAGGGAAAACGCTACAGTCGCCCAGGCCCGGGGGCTAAGAAACGACTTTAAGGCTCGAGCCGGAACGGCCCTTCGAGACCTCGATTCGGGAGGGTATCCGCGCCTTGAGCTCGGCGACGTGCGAGACGATGCCGATCGTCCGCGCCCCCCGCGCCTCGTCGAGCACGGCTACGGCGCGATCGAGCGCCTCGTCGTCCAGGCTGCCGAAGCCTTCGTCGATGAAGATGGCGTCGAGGGAGGCTCCCCCGGACCTTTCCCTTATCGTGTCCGCGAGGCCCAGGGCGAGGCTCAAGGAGGTCAGAAAGCGCTCGCCGCCGGAGAGGGTGCCCGAGGGCCTCGACTGCCCCGTATGGGCGTCGCGGACCAGGAGCTCCAGACCGGCCTTGCCCCGGCCCGAGCCCTCGTCGGCCGCGAGCGCGAATCTCCCATCGGACATCTGGCCCAGCCTCGCCGACGCGCGCTCCACGACGACGCGGAAATAGGCACCGAGCACATAGTTCTTGAAAGGCAGCCGGCGCCCCTGCATCTCGCCGTTCAGTAGGGCCGACAGCCCGTTCATTCGCGACCAGGCGGCGTCGAGGCGCGCGCGCTCCTCCGCGAGGGCCGCCCTCTCGCTCCTCTCGCGGGCGAGGGCCGCTATGCGCGAGGCGGCCGCGTCGATACGGCCTTGCAGGCCGTCCCGAAGCCCCCTGGCCTCGACGACCTCGGCCTCGAGCGAGGCCCGGTCCGCATTCGGCTCGCCTCCGCCCGCCGCGGCGGAAATCTCGGCCGCGATAGCCTGGGCGACCGCTCTCGCGGTCGCGAGCTCGTCTCGGTACGCCGCGGCCGCGGCTTCCCGCGAGGCCAGCTCCGCGCGGTCCATCATCGCCGCGCGCGCGGCCCCGGCGTCGGCGAAGCCCGCCTCGGCCAAGGCGGCTTTCTCGACGCTCGAGGCTGCCTCGACGCGCAGGCGAAACGCCTCCGCGCGCGAAGCGAGCTCGGCCGCGAGTCCTTCGGCCTTGTGGCGCTCGGCCGTCCAGGCCGAGACCGCGGCCTCCAGCCTCGCGCGCTCGGAGTCGGCGTTCGCACGCCGGGCCCTCGCGGCGGCGGCCCGGGGGCCCGGATCGCTCGCTCCCGCGCCCGACGACACCGCGGCGAGCCTGGCCTCGAGGCGTGTCGCCTCGAGGGCCGCCTCTTGAGCCGCCGCTTCCGCGGCCGCGCGGAGGGCGCGGGCGGCCTCCAGGGCCCCGCCGGCCTTCGAGGAGGCGACCCGCCTCCTCTCCATCCCGCGGAGCCGCTCCGCCGACGCGACTAGGGCGTCGGAGGCGCGGCTGGCCCCCGCGCGCGCCTCGGCGAGATCCCGGGTCGGGCGGCCTTCATCGAGCGCGTCTCCGGGCACGAGCTCGCGCAGCTCTTTCTCCACCTCGGCCGCCCTGGCCTCCGCGGCCTTGGAGAGCGCGCTGGCATCGGCCTCGAGGACGAGGGCGGCGTCCTTGGCTGCCCTCGGCGCCTCGCCGGCGGGCGCCTCGCCCGCCCGGGACGGCGCGGGCCTCGCGGGGGCGGGATGGTCCAGCGAGCCGCAGACGGGGCAGGGCGACCCGCTTTCGAGGCCGAGGGCCAGGCGCGAGGCGAGGCCCGCGAGCTCGGCGGCCTCGCTAGCCGTCCAGGCAGCGGAGGCCGCGGCGAGCTTTTCCCCGGCGGCCCGCGCCGAGGCGGCCGCGGCTCGCGCGGCGGCCCGGTAACCGACGACCTTCTCCGCCAAAGCCGCGATGGATTCCGCCGCCTTGAGCGCCGCGTTAGCCGATTCCGAAGCGGAGCGATCGCGGTCGAAGGCGACTCGTATCTCCGCCTCCTCCTCCTCTCCCACCGCCGTCCCGTCCCGAGCCGCCGTCGCGAGGGCCTCGGCTCGCCGCGCCTCTTCGGCGCGGGCGACGACGGCTCCCGCCGCCTCTCGCGCGAGGGCGAGCTCCCTGCGGGCGGAAGCGGCCTCCGCCCAGGCCTTCGC
>JANXYQ010000026.1 GCA_025355995.1 Spirochaetaceae bacterium
CATCCCCCTCATGTCGCCGATCATTTTCTACAACCTCGTCGTCGGGATCATCTCGACCTTCCAGCTCTTCACCCAGGTCTACGTCCTCACCAAGGGAGGCCCGGGGAATTCCACCGAGGTCTACAATATCTATCTCTATACCACCGCGTTCCAGTACCAGAAGATGGGCTACGCCTCGGCCCAGGCCTGGGTCCTGTTCGTGCTCATCCTCGCACTGACAGCCCTCGTCTTCAAGAGCTCCTCGGCCTGGGTGCACTACGAGAACGAGGTCAAGTCGTGAGCGCCCTTCCTTCCAGGAAGGCGAACGAAGCCCGCGAGATTTTCCTAGCCTTCCTCCTCGTGGCGCTCGGGGCGGTCGCCATCATGATCCCGGTGGCCTACATGATTGGCGGCGCCTTCGGCAGCAAGGACACCGCCATCCTCTTCCCGCAGAGGATCCTCCCCATCGAGGCGAAGCACGCGACGATCGACGGGAAGGACTGTTTCGTGTACAAGGTGAAGGACGGCGGCGTCGAGCGCGAGATGGCCGTGGTCGACCGCAAGCAAGGGGCCTGGGTCTACGCGGACTTGGGGGACCCCTCGTATCGCAGGGAGCTCCCCGCCCTCGGCCCCGAGTCCCGCGTCCTAAGTGTCACCCTGCATTTCGACAATTTCGCCAAGGTCTTCCGAACCATCCCGATGGTCAGGTATGTCCTCAACACCCTCGCGCTGATCTCCTTCGTGACCCTCGGGACCCTGGTCTCCTGCACCATGGTGGCCTACGGCTTCGCCAGGTTCAGGTTGAGGGGGATGGGAGCCCTCTTCGTCGTGCTCCTCTCCACGATCATGCTGCCGAGCCAGGTGACCCTGATCCCGACCTTCGTCATGTTCAAGCTTCTCGGCTGGAACAACAGCTGGTTGCCCCTCATCCTCCCCTCCTATTTCGCCAACGCTTGGGACGTGTTTCTCATCCGGCAGTTCCTCCTGGGCGTTCCCAAGGAATTCGACGAGGCGGCCAAGATCGACGGCTGCGGCCCGATCAGGACCCTCGTGCTGGTGATCCTCCCCCAGATGAAACCCATCCTGATAACCATAGCCCTCTTTTCGGTCATCTACGTGTGGAACGATTTTTTCACTCCCCTCATCTACCTTCAGGACCCCAAGCTCTACCCCGTATCCCTGGGGCTCCAGGCCTTCAACTCCCTCCACGGCTCCTTCGCCTACCTGAACAGCGCGGCCGCCCTCATGCTCGCCCTGCCCCCGGTGGTCATCTTCTTCTTCAGCCAGAAGTACTTCGTCCAAGGCACGGTCGTCACGGGGATAAAGGGATGAGGCCGGCGCGGAAGGCTCTGAACATCGCCGTCATCGGCGCCGGTAGCACCTATACGCCCGAGATGGTCGAGGGCTTCCTCCGGAGGAGCGACTCCCTCCCCGTGGCCGAGCTCCGGCTGATGGACATCGATCCCGGGAAACTCGGGATAGTCGGAGGCCTGTCGCGACGCATGCTCGCCGCGGCCGGCCACCCGGCCCGCCTGATCGAGACGACGGAGCTCGACGCCGCCTTGGCGGGAGCGGACTTCGTCCTCGCGCAGCTGCGCGTAGGAGGCCTGGAGGCGCGGATCTCGGACGAGAAGATACCCCTGCGCCACGGCCTCATAGGGCAGGAGACGACGGGGATCGGCGGATTCTTCAACGCGCTGCGGACCATCCCCGTCGTCCTGGGCATCGCGCGGCGGATGGAAGCCCTCTGCCCCGGGGCCTTCCTCCTCAACTTCGCCAATCCCTCGGGACTGGTGACCGAGGCCGTCCTGAAGAACTCCTCCGTGAGGGCGATAGGCCTGTGCAACGTGCCCTACAATATGCTCAAGGAGTCCCGAAAGCGCGTGCCCGACGGGCTCGGCGAGCCCGAGATCACCTATCTGGGGCTCAACCACCTGTCGTGGATCACCTCGGTGAGGGCCGGCGGGCACGACTGGCTGGCCGAGCAGCTCTCGGATCGCGGCGACGTCTATCGGCCGGCTAACGTGCCGAATTTCGGCTTCGAGCCCGATCTCCTGAGCTGCCTCGGGGTCGAGCCTTCGGTCTACCTCGGCTACTTCTATTATCGGGAGAAGGTCCTCGCGAAGCTCCGGGCCGAGAGCCAGAGCCGGGGCGAGGTCTGCAAGCGGATCGAAGCCGAGCTCCTGGAACTGTATCGGCAGCCGGAGCTGAGGGAGAAGCCGGCCTTGCTGGAGCAGCGCGGAGGCGCCTACTACTCCGAGGTCGCGGTCTCCCTCATCGACGCCATCGCCAACGACAGGGGAGAGATCCACGTGGCGGGCGTCCGCAACGGCGGGGCCCTCGAGTTCATGGAAGCCGACGACGTGGTGGAGCTATCCTGCCTCGTCGACGCCGAGGGCTGCCACCCGCGGCCTCTGCCCTGCTTCGGCGACGGGCACATCATCGGCCTCATGCGGCAGGTGAAGGTCTACGAGCGCTTCGCCGTAGAGGCGGCCGTCCGCTCGGACCGCGGCGCGGCGATGAGGGCCCTCCTGGCCCACCCGCTGGTGGGCGACTGGAACCTGGCCAAAGGCTGCTTCGAAGAGATGCTCGAGGCCAACCGGCCTTACCTGCCCGGCTTCTTCGCCCGGAGCCGGGCTTGAGCCAAATCGTCCTCGGCGTCGATGGGGGCAATACCAAGGGCCATTACGCCCTCTTCGACGAGGATGGCCGAGCCCTGGGCTTCCACCACGGAGGGCCTGTCTGCCACGACACTCTCCCCGGAGGCTTCTCCGAGATGAAGCAGGAGCTCGGCGCCGCCCTGAGGCGCCTTCTCGGGCCCCTGGGCCTCAAGCCCTCCGACATCGATCGTTCCGCCTTGGGCTTGGCCGGCGCGGACACGGAAGGCCAGCATCGGATCATCGCCGCGATGCTCGGGGACCTGGGCCTCTCGGGCTTCCGCCTCGTCAACGACGCTTTCCTGGGCATCAAGGCCGGCACCGCCGAAGGCTGGGGCATTTGCTGCGTCAACGGGACCGGGACGGTCACGGCGGCGGTCGCGCCCGACGGCTCCTCGGTCCAGGTGGGCGGCCTGGGCTACTTCTCCGGCGACGAGGGCGGCGGCGGGTTCCTCGCCGAGCGCGTCATGCGGGCCATCTACGACGAGCGCTACCGCTGCGGGCAGGCGACCGCCCTGACCGGAGCCCTCCTCCGGACCCTCGGCGGCGGGGATGCCCGGGAGCTGTTCCACGCATACATGGAAGGCGCCATACCGGTCCTGACCCTCGCGAAGGCCGCCTTCCAGGTCGCGCGGGAAGGGGACCGCGTCGCCGGGGACATCCTCGCGGGGATAGGCAGGAACGCCGGGGAGTCCGCCCTCGGGGCCGCCCGACAGCTGGCCTTCCCGGAGGGCCGGCCGATCGAGATCGTCATGATCGGCTCTCTCTTCGTCAAGGCGGACTCCGCCATCCTCGTGGAGAGCTTCAAGCGGAAGGTGAGGGAGGGCCTCGGGGACAGGGCGCGCTTCCTCATCCTGGACGTGGCCCCGGTGGCCGGGGCGGTGCTATGGGCCCTCGAGGACCTGCGCGGGGAGCTCGGCCCCTCCCTGAGGGCGCGAGTCATCCGGGAGTCCTCGGTCCTGTGAGCGGGGATCGATCCCTGCGGAGAGCCGCGGTCACGGTTGCGCGGCGAACTCGCGAAATCGACGGATTCCGGGATTCCGTTCCCGTTGTCCTCTATGATGAAAGACAGCAGCCTCCCCTTCGACAGGGCCGAGACCGTGGTGGCGCCGCATTCCCTGCCGTCGAAGGCGTATTTCATGATATTCGTGACCGGCTCGTTGATGATGATGCCGAGGGGCTGCAATACTTTCGCGTCGAGGATGAAGTCATCCATGATCTTGTTGACCTTGATGGATTTGCTGTTGGGGAAATTCGCCAGGATCTCGTCGATCAGGGAGGACAGGTAGCTCAGGACCGGCACGGAGTCGAAGCTGGTGGACTGGTAGAGCCTGTTGTAGAGCACCATCATGCTCTGGATCCTGCTCCCGGCATCCCCGAGGGCGGCGATGGCCATCGGGTTGTCCAGGGTCTCGGCCAGGAGAGTCTGGATCAATTCCTCCGCTATCCTTTGTTCCGTGATATTCCGGATAGTGCATTGGATGACCTTGTGGTTCCCCACTAGATAGACGTTGCTTATGAACTCCACTTCCACGATGTCGCCGTGGGCGGTCTCCAGCGGCAGGTTCTCGTATCGGACATCTCTCTTCTGCTGCAGCTCGTTGAGGTTTTCCTTGTTGGCGACGATATCCTTGAATACCCCGATCTCCCAGCTCGCCTTCTCTAGGAATTGCTCCTTCGAATAGCCGAGCATCTCGACTAGGAAGGGGTTGACGTCCACTATCTTCCCGGTCCCCGCGTCGAGGATGAGGATCATGAAATGGGGCTCCGCGGGAGGGCTCATCTCGTGCGCCTCGCATATCGTGGACATGAGTATCGCCGATACGGTCGGCGGGAAGACCTAGGGTATCCTCTTCCCGAGGAAATCCTCGGCGAGCCTCACCGACGACGCGGCGTGGGGAGAAAGGACCCGCTGGAAGTCGCGGGCTTCGAGGTCTCCATCGCCGAGGCCGCCAAGATCCTGATCCTCGACGACGAGAGCCGGAATATCCCGGTCGTCTTCTTCACCGCGTCGGTGCTCGCCGAGGGCATCGAGGAGATCGGCAATTGCATCAAGTAGGCGACGGCCCCGGGCTCAGGGCAGGACCGGTTCCGCCCTCGCCAGCGCCGTGGCCAGGGAGGCCTTGACGACATTCGTCATGAAGGCCAGGTCGAGGGTGGCCTTCGTATCGCCGGCGCCATGGTAGTTCGGGTTCCGCAGCTCGGCCCCGTCGGTGATCATGAGGCCGGGCACGCCTCGCTTCCAAAAATGGATATGGTCCGAGCGAGCGATGTTGTTGATCAACGGCGACCACTCGAAGTTGCCCGGCATGGAAGCGGCGTAATACTTCAAGTCGGGCGCGAAGAGCCGGGCCATGCGGGCGAAATCCGCGGGGCAGGAGGCCGCCCAGTCGGGGGCATAGGCGCCGATCCAGTCCCCGCGGGACTGCCTCGCGATCGCGTTCAGCGAATCCGATTCCGCGGTGTACGCTATCATCTCGAGGTTGACGAAGAAGGAAGGCAGCCGGGCGTCGCTCAGCGCGGAGACGTAGTACCTCGAGCCGAGAAGTCCCCGCTCTTCCTTGTCCGAGAGCAGGAAACCGACGGCGCGCCGAAACGAGGCGCCGCCGCCATTGATCGCGCGCGCGCACTCGAGGAGGCCGACGAGGCCCGAGGCGTCGTCGTCCATGCCGGGGCCGTCGGGCACCTTGTCCCAATGCGCCATGACGAGGACCGGAGCGAGGCTCGGGTCCTCTCCGGGGATCTCGGCGTAGACGTCGTCGATCGCGGCATCGTTCAGGGTCCCGGTGACGTGCGTCACCGAAAGGCCGGCGGCCGCTAGCCGGGCGCAGGCGTAGTCCCGGCGGTAGAGGCCCTCCGCGTCCTGATTGAGCTCTATGCCGGAAAGGTCCGCGTCCATCCGGGGCCGGGACACGAGCGCGATCACGGCGGCGATCTTTTCCCGCGCGGCGGGACTGATGTCGCCTAACGCATAGGGATTCGAGCAGGCGGCGAGCGAGGCCAGCGCCGCGGCGAGCGCGGCGATCGCCGCCCTCACGAGATCCTCCAAAGGCGACAGCCTATTTCGATTACGGCGAACGGCGCCAAGCCGAGCCAGGAATACTCCGCGCCGAGGGACAGTCGCAAGTATCGCTTCTCCATCCCGGCGCTCCGGAATTCGAGCGGCGACAGCACGAGGCCGCCGGAGAAGGACCACCAGGGTCCGACGACGCCGGAGAGGAGGATGGGATCGTCCTGGTTGGTCCCGAGGATGCGGCTGCCATACGAGACGGAGGCGAAGGGGCCGACGGCGAAGCGCCAGGCATTCTCGCGCCCGCCGAAAAAAGCGAGGGCGTCGATCGAGGCGCCGACGTCCCATCCCACCATCGTCCGTCCGACGAGCGCCAACTCGAGGCCGAAGTTTTCGGAAGGACGGTACCTGAGATCGCCGAAAATGCCTTCGGATATGCCGGGGGCGCGCCCGAACCCGACGTGAAGATCCACGCCGAGTCCCCCGAGGAGGGCGGGCGCCGACTCGATCGCCTCCTCGGCGCCGAGAAAGGCGGGAGTCGCCAGGAGAAGGGCGAGCAGGAGGCTGAGGCCGGGACGCCCTTGACGCGGCGGCAATGGAGCCGACTTTTTTAGGATTTCGTGACGACCCATCCGACCCCCCCCTTATTTTTATATTCGATCGAAGGGTAACCTTCGGGGGAATGGGGGTCAAGGCAGCCGAAGCTCGGCTTCGGCGCAGTTTTATTGGCTTTTCCCCGCTCATTGACATTTTTGGACATTCTCAAATAATAGAATGCATTGTCCATCGCCCGGCGCGTATGCCGGTGGAGCGTAGTCAATGCAGCTTTCAGTAAAAGACGCCGCCTTAATCCTCAACGTCTCCGAAAAGACTATCTATCGCTGGATCAAGCAAGAATCCATCCCCTTCTACAGGATCAACGAGCAGTTTCGCTTCAATAGGGCGGAGCTGCTCGAGTGGGCGACCTCGCGGAGGATCCAGGTCTCTCCCGATATCTTCGCGGAAAAGGACGCTTCAGCCACGCCCCTGCCGACCCTCACCGAGGCCTTGAGGGCCGGAGGCGTGGAGTACAGGGTCGAGGGAACGGATCAAAGCTCCGTATTGCGCGCGGTCGTGGATCTCCTCCACCTGCCCGAGGAGGTTGACCGCGAGTTCCTGTACCAGGTACTCCTCGCCCGGGAGACTCTCGGCTCGACGGGCATCGGCGACGGCATAGCCATACCCCACGTGCGCAATCCCGTGGTACTCCATGTCTCGAAGCCTACGGTGACGCTCTGCTTCCTCGAGAAGCCCATCGACTTCGGGGCCATCGACAACCTGCCTGTTGATACCCTGTTCACGCTAATTAGCCCTTCGGTGCGCGCCCACCTCCACCTCCTGTCGCGGCTGGGCATCGTACTGCGGGACGCGAGCGTCAAGGCGGCCGTCCGGGCCCGGGCGTCGCGCGAGGAGCTGATGGAAGCCTTCTCCCGAGCCGAAGCGGCTCTGCCGCACTCGAGAATCGCGGCGGCCCTCCCGGTGCCGGGGGACAAGAGACCGTGACCCTCGGGGCTCCGTCACTCGTGCTCGCCGCGATCGCCCTCGCGGCGGCGAGCGGCCTTCCCTCCCTCGCGCTTCGCCGGCGCAGGTCGGCGCCCCGGCGCGGCCCCTGGGTCCAGCGCCTGTCTACCTCCCTCCTCGTCCTCGCCTGCGCGGCGGGTTGCGTCGGCGCCCTGGCCTCGATCCTCGAGCCGGCGTCGCCCTCGATAGTCCTGCCCTGGAAGGCCGTCGGGGATTCCCTCGTCGGCCTCGACCCCCTGAGCGCCTTCTTCCTCCTGCCCGTGTTCTTCGTCGGGGCCCTCTCCTCTATCTACGCGCTCGGCTATTGGCCCCAGGCGAAGCATCCGAGGACGAGCGCTCGGCTGCAGGTCTTCTTCGGCCTGCTCGTGGCCGGGATGGCACTCCTCCTCGTCGCGAGGCAGGCCCTCGCCTTCCTCATAGGCTGGGAGGCGATGGCTCTCTCGGCCTTCTTCCTGATCAGCGCCGAGGACGCCCGCGAGGAGAACAGGCGGGCGGGCCTCGTTTATATGGTCGCCACCCACGTCGGTACCCTCGCCCTGTTCGGGCTGTTCGCGCTGTGGCGCGCCTCGACGGGCTCCTTCGCCCTGCGGGCGCCGGCCCTCCCCCTCGGCCTCGGGGCGATGAACGGGATCTTCCTCCTCGCCCTCCTCGGCTTCGGGCTCAAGGCCGGGATGATGCCCCTGCATTTCTGGCTTCCCGGCGCGCACGCGGCGGCCCCCAGCCATGTCTCCGCGATGCTCTCGGGCGTGGTGCTGAAAATGGGGATCTACGGCCTCCTGCGCATGCTCTTCCTCCTCCCGAGCTCGCCCGCCGCCTGGGGCTGGATCATCCTCGCCCTGGGAGCGGCTTCCGGCCTCCTCGGCGTAGTCTTCGCGCTGGCCCAGCACGACATCAAGCGGCTCCTGGCCTATCACAGCGTGGAGAACATCGGGATAATCCTGATGGGCCTGGGGCTGGCCCTGCTGGGCCGCTCGAGCGGCCGCAAGGAGCTTTTCGTCCTCGGCCTGGCCGGCTGCCTCCTCCACGTGTGGAACCACAGTCTCTTCAAGTCACTGCTCTTCCTGGGGGCCGGCTCGGCGGTGCGCGCGACGGGCACGCGGGCGATGGACCGGATGGGCGGCTTGGCCAAGGCCATGCCCTGGACCTCCGCCTTCTTCCTCGTCGGCGCCGCGGCGATCTGCGGCCTGCCTCCCCTGAACGGCTTCGTGAGCGAGCTCCTGATCTACCTGGGAATGTTCAACGGCCTCGCGACGGGCGCCGCGGGCGCGGCCATGGCCGCGGTCGCGGCGCCGATCCTCGCGATGATCGGCGCCCTAGCCCTGGCCTGCTTCGTCAAGGCCAGCGGCGCGGCTTTCCTGGGAGTCCCTCGAAGCCCCGAGGCCGCGCGCGCGAAGGAATCACCCGCGGTCATGCTCGTCCCGATGGCCGCCCTCGCCGTTACCTGCGCCCTCATAGGCATCGCGCCCTGGCTCCTCCCGCCGCTGCTCGACTCGGTAATCGCCGGCCTGGGCTCCGGCCCGAGCCTCGGCTCGGTACCGAGCCTCGGCTCATTGGCGCCCCTGGCCTACGTCGGCGCGGCGTCGACGGCGATCTTCGCCCTGGCCGCCCTGCTCGCCCTGACCCTCGCGCGCTCCGGGCGCCGAGCGCGGACGGTGATGACCTGGGACTGCGGCTACGCCGCGCCGACCGCGAGGATGCAGTACACGGCCTCGTCCTTCGCGCGCGGCATCGTGGGGATGTTCGCCTGGGTCCTCCGCGCTCCCAAGGAGCCGAAGCGGCTCGAGGGCGCCTTCCCGGAGCCCGCCAGCCTCCACGGCGAGGCGGACGACGCAGTGCTCGATCGAGTGCTGCTGCCGGCCTTCCGGGGCCTCGGGCGCCTATCGCGCTGGTCCCACCGCTTCCAGCAGGGCCTCGCGCAGCAATACGTGCTGTATATCCTGATCGCCCTCGCCCTACTGTCCCTCACGCTGATACCCTACGACCGGATACTCGCTCTGCTGGCGGTGAATTGAGATGATCCTAACCCTGATTTTCGCGGCCATAGCGGCCTTCGCCTGCAGCGGCCTGCCCGGCCTTTTCCTCCCGGCGCGCTCGCGCCTCGGGCAGAGGATGGCTGCGCTGCTGATGGTCGCCGGGGGGCTGCTGGGGCTAATCGCCCTCGGCCTATCGATTGCGGGGAGACCCGAGGGCGCGTCGCTCGCGGCCGCCTGGATGATGCCCAGGGGCAGCTTCGCCGTGGCTATCGACCCATTGAGCTCGATATTCCTGGCCCTGATCTTCATAGTTCCGCCCCTCGGCTCGATCTACGGGCTCGGCTACTGGGATCAGGTCGAGCACGCGCGCTCGGGGGCCAGGCTGGCCTTGGCCTACGGCATCCTGGCGGGAGCCATGGCCATGGTCGCGATAGCCCGCGACGGGATGCTCTTCCTGATCGCCTGGGAGCTGATGGCCCTGGCCGCCTATTTCGCCGCGACCGCCGATGACGGCCCGGAGACGCGGAGGGCGGGCTGGATCTACCTGATCGCGACGCACATCGGGACCCTCTGCCTCTTCGCTATGTTCGCGCTCTGGCGGCGCTCCACGGGCGCTTTCGCCCTGCTGCAGGCCCCGGCCCTTCCTCCCGAGGCCGCCGGCGCGATCTTCGTCCTCGCCCTCGTCGGCTTCGGCTTCAAGGCGGGCCTCGTGCCCCTGCACGTCTGGCTCCCCGGCGCCCACGCGAACGCCCCCAGCCACGTGTCGGCCGTGATGTCGGGCGTCATGCTCAAGATGGGCGTTTACGGCATCCTGCGCATGGCTTCGCTGATGCCCCAGCCCCCCGCTTGGTGGGGGGGGACCCTGATGGCCGCGGGAGCGGCGACGGGCGTGGCCGGCATCGTCTTCGCGATCGCCCAGGCCGACATCAAGCGCGTCCTCGCGTACTCGAGCGTAGAGAACGTCGGCATCATCGCGATGGGCTCCGGCCTCGCCCTCCTCGGTTCGAGCCTCGGGCGTCCCGAGCTGATCCTCCTCGGCCTCTGCGGCGCCCTCTTGCACGTTTGGAACCACGGCCTCTTCAAGCCGCTCTTGTTCCTCGGGGCGGGAGCGGTGATGAACGCGACCGGAACGCGCGAGATCGAGAGGCTGGGCGGACTCGCCAAGCGCATGCCCGCCGTCGCCGCGCTATTCCTCGCGGGCTCCGTGGCCATCTGCGCGCTGCCGCCCATGAACGGCTTCGCGAGCGAATGGATCCTCTACATCGGCTTCTTCCGCGCCCTCGGGTCGGACTCCTCGGCGATGGCCGCGACCGCGGCCGTCGCCCTCGCCCTGATCGGCGCCCTCGCGGTAGCCTGCTTCGTGCGCATCTATTCCGGCGTCTTCCTAGGGTTGCCCCGCGGCGACTCCGGCGCGCGCGCGTGCGACCCCGGCGCTAGCCTGCTCGTCCCGATGGCCGCCCTCGCCCTGGGCTGCGCCGCGATCGGACTCGCGCCCTCGCTCATTCTGCCGGCCGTCCTGGCCGCGGCGAGGAGCTGGCCCGGCGCCGGCCTCGCGACGGGAGAGGCCGCCTTCTCCCTGGCCCAGGCGGCCCCTCTCGGCTGGATAAGCCGCGCGGGCTTGGCGCTCATCGCGTTATGCGCCCTCGGCTTCCTGGCCACCCGCCGGGCGAGGTCGCGCGCCGCCCGGGGCCGCCCGACCTGGGACTGCGGCTACGCGGCGCCCACGCCGCGGATGCAGTACACTGCCTCGTCCTTCGGCCTCTCCATCGTGGGGCTCTTCTCGCCGCTCCGCGCGCCGAAGAACCGGCGGCTGTCGGTGAAGGGCTACTTCCCGGGCGAGTCGCGACTCGAGGGGAAGCCGCCCGCGCTCGCCCTCGACAGGGTCGCCAGGCCCCTGGGGCTCGCGATCGACCGATTCCTGCCGCGCCTGCACCTCCTGCAGCGGGGCCAAACGCACCTGTACCTTCTGTACGTCCTCGTGATCACCATCGTGCTGCTCGCCGTCGGAGGCCTGGGAGTCCCGCTATGATCCAAACCCTGATCCACCTGCTCGTCCTCCTCGTCCTTCCCCCCCTGCTCCTCGGCTTCATAAACAAGACCAAGGCCCTCTTCGCGGGCAGGAGGGGACCGCCCCTCCTGCAGGTCTACTTCGACATATCCAAGCTCCTGCGAAAGGGACTGGTCCTGAGCGAGACGACCACGTGGGTCTTCCGCGCCGGGCCGATCGTCACCCTGGCCTCCGTGGCGCTCGCCGGCCTCCTCGTCCCCCTCGGCTCCCCGCTCGCCCCCGTCGCCTTCGCGGGCGACATGATCCTCTTCGCCTACCTGCTAGGCCTAGCGCGCTTCTTCACGACCGCGGCCGCCCTCGACACCGGCTCGGCCTTCGAGGGCATGGGCTCGGCCCGGGAGGTGACCTTCGCCTGCCTCTCCGAGCCCGCCCTCTTCTTTGTCTTCCTGGCCCTCGCCAAGCAGACGGGGTCGCTCTCCCTCGGCGCCATGCTGGGCGCGAGCTCGCTTCCCTTCTCGGCCGCCTTCGCGGCCCCCCTCGTCCTGGTCTGCCTCGGCCTCTTCGTCATCATCCTCGCCGAGACCTGCCGGATCCCCGTGGACGACCCGACGACCCACCTCGAGCTGACGATGATCCACGAGGCCATGATCCTCGACCACGGCGGGCCGCTCCTGGGGATAATCGAATACGGCTCCGCGATGAAGCTCCTCGTGCTCGAGTCCCTGCTGCTCCGCCTCGTCCTGCCCCTGAGGTTCGAGTCCGCCTGGCTCGAGTGGGGCTTCTTCGTCGCCCAGGCCCTCCTCCTCTCCGTCGCCATCGGCGTCGTCGAATCGATAATGGCCCGCCTCCGCATGAGGCGGGTACCCTACCTGCTGACCGGCGCCCTCCTCCTCTGCGGCTCCGGCTTCGTCCTACTGGTGAGGTGATTGAGCATGACCGACCTGATCAACGCCCTCCTCGTCGTCATCCTGGTCCTCAACCTCTTCGCCCTGGGCACCAGCAGGATCCAATCCGTCATCCGCATCGTGGCCGTCCAGGGCGCCCTCTTGGGCCTCGTCACTCTGCTGATGCACGAGAGGTGGACGGTGCCCGTGGCGCTCTCCGCCGTCGCGGCGGTGCTCATCAAGGCCATCGTCATACCCGCCGTCATGGTGCGCTCCCTGCGCGCCGCGGAGATCAAGCGCGAGGTCGAGCCTTTCATCGGCTTCCTGCCCTCCATCATCCTGGGCGCCGTCGCGACCGCGGCGGCTCTGCTCTTCACCCGCTCCCTCGCGACGGGCGCCGTCGCCGCGGCGCCGAGCCTCATCATCCCCGCCTCGATAGCGACCGTCCTCGTCGGCTTCATCATCCTGATCAGCCGCTTCAAGGCGATATCCCAGGTCCTCGGCTACCTCGTCCTGGAGAACGGCATCTACATCTTCGGGATGCTCCTGATCGAGGCCATCCCCCTCGTCGTGGAGATGGGCATGCTCCTCGACCTCTTCGTGGGCGTCTTCGTCATTTCGATCATCACCAACCACATCAACCAGGCCTTCTCCTCCATGGACACGCGCCGCCTGGTCTCGCTCAAGGAGTGAAGCATGGCGCTCGCGATGATATTCCTGCCCCTGCTCGTGGCCGCCCTCGCGGCAGCCTTCCCCTCGAACCGATGGAGGCCCTGGCTCCTGCCCCTAGCGGGCGCCTGCCACCTCGCGATGACGGTCGTCGTCATCTTCCTGCCCGACCTCGCGGACGCCTTCCCCCTTGCGGGCGCCGTCGCGGCCGATGGTTCCTGGCTGTCCCTGGACCCTCCGGGAAGGCTCGTCCTCCTCGTCGTGAGCGTACTCTTTTTTTTCTGCTCGATCTATTGCGTCGGCTACCTGCGCTACAGGCGCGAGCGATCCAATCGCGTCTTCGTCGCCTGCCTCCTCGCCTTCCTCGGCGTGATGAGCCTCGTCGCCTGGTCGCAGCACTTAGGCTTGATGTGGGTAGCGATCGAGGCGACGACTCTCTCGACCGCGCCCCTCATCTACTTCAATAGGTCCAAGCGCAGCATCGAGGCGACCTGGAAGTACCTGCTGGTCGGCTCCGTCGGCATCGCCCTGGCGCTGATGGGAACCTTCTTCCTCGCCTACTCGGCGCTGCCCGCCGGCCTCCAGCCCAGCATGATGATGGGCGAGCTGCTGCGATCCTCCCCGGGCCTCTCCAAGCCCTGGCTGCGCGCGGCCTTCGTGCTCCTCCTCGTCGGCTACGGCACGAAGATGGGCCTCGCTCCCATGCACACCTGGAAGCCCGACGCCTACGGCGAGGCTCCCGGCGTCGTCGGCGCAATCTTCGCCGGGGGAGTCACGAGCTGCGCCTTCCTCGCCTTCCTGCGCGTCTACCACGTCTGCCAGGCGGCGGGGGAGGGCGCCTTCGTATCGCGCCTCCTCCTCTTCATGGGCCTCTTCTCCATGGCCGTCGCCGGCCTCTTCATGATCGGCCAGCGGGACTTCAAGCGTATGCTCGCCTACAGCTCGGTCGAGCACATGGGCATACTCATGGTCGGTCTCGGGATTGGCGGGCCCGCCCTCTACGGCACCATGCTCCACGTGATGACCAACGGCATGACCAAGGGCGTGCTCTTCCTTTCGGCGGGCAACATCCACCGCGCCTACGCGAGCAAGTCCACCGACGAGGTTCGCGGCGCGCTCAGGCGCCTCCCCGTCTCAGGCGCGCTCTTCCTCGCGGCCTTCTTCGCGATCACCGGCTCCCCGCCCTTCGGCCCCTTCGTCTCCGAGTTCTCCATACTGAACGGAGCCTTCGACGCGGGGCGGCTGGTCACCGCGGCCCTCTTCCTCGCCTTCCTTCTCCTCGTCTTCATAGGCATGGGCAAGACCGTGCTGAAGGTCGTCCAGGGGAGGCCGCCGCTCGACTCGAGCGCCGAAACCTACCGGGACGGCTTCCTCACCATCGCCCCCGTTCTCGCGCTGATGGCGATCGTCCTCCTCCTCGGCTTGTACATACCCGCGCCGATCGGCGCTCTCGTCCGGGACGCGGTCGCTTACCTGGGGGCGACGCCATGAACCGCGACGACATCCCCCTCGCCGGCTTGATAAACGGGGGTGCAGCGAGCCTCGCCTCGGTCCCGTCGATGAGCTCCGAGAGGCTCGCAGAGGTCGTCTGCGAGGGCATCGGCATGGGCCTGAGGATCTCGGCGTACTTCGGCGCGACGGCTGCGGACGGCGGAACGGAGCTATTCGCCATCCTGGCGGACGACGAGCGCAACAAGCTCTACGCGGGACGAGCCCGCGCGGAGGGGAAAGGCTTCCCCTCCATCGCGCGAGAGCATCCCCAGGCCCAGCTCTTCGAGCGCGAGATCGCCGAGCAGTTCGGCCTCGCGCCCGAGGGCCACCCCTGGCTAAAACCCGTGCGCCGCCTCCAGGCCGGGGGCTTCTATCGGGTAGAGGGCGAGCAAGTCCACGAGGTTGCGGTCGGTCCCGTGCACGCGGGCGTGATCGAGCCCGGCCACTTCCGCTTCCAGTGCCACGGGGAGCGAGTCTTCCATCTCGAGATAGCCCTCGGCTACCAGCACCGCGGCGTCGAGCAGGCCCTGATCGGCGGCCCCGACCGGCGCTCCCCGCACTACGCCGAGACCGCGGCGGGCGATGCTACGATAGCCCACGCCACCTCCTACTGCCAGATAGTCGAAGCCCTCTCGAAGCGCCGGAAGAGCGCGCGCGCCCAGGCCATAGGCGCCATAGCCCTCGAGCTCGAGCGGCTCGCCAACCACGTCGGCGACCTGGGAGCGATCTCGGGCGACGTCGGTTTCCTCCCTACCGCGAGCTTCTGCGGGCGGATCCGCGGCGAGTTCCTCAACATGACCGCCCTCCTCTGCGGCAACCGCTTCGGCCGGGGACTGGTCCTGGTCGGGGGCCTGCGCTACGACCTGGACGAGGCCCGCGCGGCGGAGCTCCTCGAGCGCCTGGATTCGGGGGAGCGCGACGCGAGCGTCGCGATACGGCTGCTCTGGGACACCCAGTCCGTGATGGCGCGGCTCGAGGACACGGGGCGGATAAGCCGCGACGACGCCGCCCGGCTCGGCCTCGTCGGTCCCGCGGCCCGCGCCTCGGGCCTCTCCCGCGACATCCGCTCCGACCAGCCCACGGGCATCTACCGCCTCACCCAGATGCCCGTGTCGACCTACGACTCGGGCGACGTGCTCGGGCGCGCCTTCGTGCGCTGGCTTGAGATCCAGCAATCGATAGCCTTCATCCGCGAGCTGGTCGTGAGCCTTCCATCGGGCGACATCCGCGCCGCGCCGGGGCTCCCGCCCGCCGGCCTCGCGCCGGCCACGCTCGCCGTGGCCCTCAACGAGGGCTGGCGGGGCGAAGTCTGCCACGTCGCGATAACCGACGCCGACGGTGCCTTCTCGCGCTACAAGATCGTCGACCCCTCCTTCCACAATTGGCCCGCCCTGGCCTACTGCCTGCGTGACCAGGAGATCTCGGACTTCCCGCTCTGCAACAAGAGCTTCAACTTGTCGTATTGCGGGCACGACCTATGACGAGAGGAACGAAGCATGCTTAAAGCCATACTCTCCCGCATCCAGCAGGGCTATCGCACGATGAGGTTCCCCGCCGGACCGCCGCCCGCCCTGAGCGACCGTTTCCGCGGCTTGCCCGAAATCGAGGCTTCGGCCTGCCCCGATGACTGCCGCGCCTGCCTCGAGGCCTGCCCCACCGGCGCTATTTCACGCGACGCGGATCTGAGGATCGGCTCAGGCTCCGCCGAGGCCGGACTTCGTATCGACCTGGGCCGATGTCTCTTCTGCGTCGATTGCGAGGAGGCCTGCCCGCGCGGCGCCATAGCCTTCACGAAGGACTACCGCCTCGCCGTCCGAGACCGCGCGGCCCTGTCGATCGGCCAGTCGAAGCGCGAGCTCGAGCTGGCCCGAGTCCTCGACAGGAGGCTGCGGCGCCTCTTCGGCCGCTCCCTCAAGCTCAGGGTCGTCAGCGCCGGAGGCTGCGGCGCCTGCGAGGCGGACGTCAACGTCCTCAATACCCTCGCCTGGGACCTGGGGCGCTTCGGCATCCAGTACGTAGCCTCGCCGCGGCACGCGGACGGCCTCCTCGTCACCGGACCCGTCACCAAGAACATGGAGCTGGCCCTCGCCAAGACCTACGCCGCGGTGCCCGAGCCGAAGATTGTCATCGCCGTCGGCTCCTGCGCCATCTCGGGCGGCCCCTACATCGGCAGCCCCGAGGCGAACGGCGGCGCCTCAAGCCTCCTCCCCGTCGACCTCTTCATCCCGGGCTGCCCTCCCAATCCCTTGACGATCCTGGACGGCCTGCTTAGGCTGACCGGGAGGATCAAGGAGAAGGCGGCGAGGGCATGAAATACTTCCCGAAGATACCCGGCGAGCGCGTCTACCTGTCGCCCATCAACCTCGAGGACGCGGACCGCTACACGGCCTGGCTCAACGACCTATCGACCACCCGCTTCCTGACCTTGGCTTCGGCCCAGGTTACCCTGCAAAGCGAGCGGGAGAACCTGCCGGCCCTGGCCAAGCAGCATAGCTACGCCATCATAGAGCGCAGCCGCGACGAGCTCTTGGGCAACTGCGGACTCTTCGACATAGACGCCGTCCATCGATGCGCCGAAGTCGGCATCTTCATAGGCGAGCAATCGCGGCGGGGAGAGGGCTTCGGCACCGAGGCCCTGCGCCTTGTCTGCGACTACGGCTTCAACGTCCTCAACCTCCGGAGCATCCGCCTGCGCACCTACGCCTACAACGAGCGAGCGGTCGCGAGCTATCGCAAGGCCGGGTTCAGGGACGCGGGCAGCTACAGGAAGGCCCACTTTTTCGCCGGGGACTACCACGACGTCCTCCTAATGGACCTCCTGGCCGAGGAGTTCGGCCCTAGCCGCCTTCCCGGAGCTTCCGCTTGACATGAGAGGCGCCATCGCGCTATAAAGTTACCCGTCCATGCGGCGATGGTGGAATTGGTAGACACGCTAGCTTGAGGTGCTAGTGCCGAGAGGTATGGAGGTTCAAGTCCTCTTCGCCGCATAGAACAATCAAGGTAAGGCTTTAGGCCGACCCGAAACCGGGAGGCATATCACGCGACCCCCGCGAGTAGCACTGAAAAGTAGCACTCTCGCGGAAAGGACGAGGATATGCGCCCGGTTTCTCATTCTCGCTACTCTTTGTACAAAAAGCCCGCCCGCTCAGGTCCCGCGACCTGGTACGTCCGGTATTGGGACGCGGATGCCCATCGGTACGGTAAAACGCGCTCGACGGGTATCCTCGCGGAGGGTAAGCGCGAGCGGCGCGCCGAGGCCGAGGCCCAGGCCCGCGCCATGCTCCCCGAGATTCGTTTCACGTCTTCGCCCGCGGATACGCCCTTCCTCGAGTACGTCGAGGGATTCTGGACCCAGGAAAGCCCCTACGTCCGCGATCGTGTCCTCGTCGCCAAGAAACCGCTGTCGGCTTATTACGTCCGCATGAATCACGACGACGTAAAGCGTCACCTCCGGCCCTTCAGATCCTTCAGGGACCTAGCCCTCAAGGACCTGACGCCCGGCCTGATCCTGGACTGGATGCGGTGGGCGGCCGAAACCGGCCTCGGAGCACGGCGAATCAATGTCATCATTCAATCGATGCGTGTCGCCGTCCGCCATGCCGTCAAGCGCGAGGACCTCGCACGCGATCCCTTCGCCAAGATCGGCGCCGCGACCGAGACGGTGCGGAAGAAGGGCATCCTCACCCCCGCCGAGCTCGCAGAGCTTATCGCCGAGCCTGTAGACGATCCGAGAATCAAGGCCGCCGTCATCCTTGCGGCTCTCTGTGGCCTTCGCCGAGGGGAGGTCCGGGGCCTCTTATGGCAGGACGTGGAACTTGAGGGGCATATCCTCCACGTCCGGCACAACTACATTGACAGCGAAGGCATGAAAGCCCCGAAGTGCGGATCGGCTCGAACAGTCCCCTTGCCCGACGCGGTCCGCGCGGCGCTAGAGAACGTGAAGGCCTCCTCCAACCATATCGGGCCAGAGGATTACGTCCTAAGCGTACTAACGGGGCGCTCGAAGCCCGTCCCCGAGTCCACAATCCGCTACGGCATCGTGCACGTGCTCGAGGGCATCGGCATCGATAGGGAAAAACAGAAAGAGCGGAACCTCACGTTCCACAGCCTACGTCACGGGTATGTGACGCTCGGCCGCCTCTCCGGGCTCCCTGACCTCGTCGTTCAGGCCCTCGCCGGCCACAAGAGCGCGACGATGATGGAACACTATAGCCACGGCGCCCAAGTTATCGATTTCGAGGCCGCCCGAGCCGCGCTTGAGAAAGCAGTCCCTCAGAAGGCTGCCGGAGGGGAGTTATGAAAAAGGACTACTGCACTCAGAACGACGGCGATTGCTCGACGTGCTCCCTCACCAGCTACGGGCGCGATTGCATGAACGAACCGATCTTGAGGCCTGACCTTGACGCGGCTGGACACGAGGCCGAACCGCACGAGCAAAAAGGGGGATGATATGAGCAAAGCTGCCGACCTGATCCAGAGCATCCGAGACGAGGGCTTCGATGACCAGGCTATCGATGATGCGCTCTGCGACGGCGCCTACCTTGCGACCCTTGGCGACGCGTACAGCCAGGAGGACATCGAGGAAGCCCACGGGATTATGATCCGCAAGATCGCGGCCGATGGGCGAGTTAGACGAGGCTAACATATATAATTCTATAAAATACTCACTTGTATTATTGACACGTCTTGTTTATAAAGGACGCATGACAAGTAGCCAGAAAAATAAATCGGCGACCCCGGGCTGCAGATCGTGGGCGCTTGATCGTCTCGAGAAAGGCGAGCGTGCATCGACTCGTAGGCGCGGCGGGAGCCTGGCCGGGAGCGGCCCGCGCGTCCTTCACGACGGCGGCGGCCGAGGCCCCGATTATGCTTCGCGCGAATTGGTTCGACGGTTTTATGAGGCGCGTGGATTGCCACTTGCGGAGGCCGCCACGCGCATCGGAATAAAACCCGCCGCCCTTCGGCGCGCACTCGCAGGGAACGGCGAAATGTCCTCGATACCTCGATACCGACTAGACAGATTATTTTTTAGCGACTGACCAAAGTCTCGTCTATAGCCGAGCGGCGCGGCTGGCTCTCGAAGCCTCCCCGCGCCGCAGTGGATGGCCCGCCTAACCTTATGGGGGCGGAGTGCCCATCGGAGCCCGCGCGTCCTGCGCCGTTCTCCTTCGAAGCCCTCGCCGACCGCTCCCTTCAATGGGAGAGGCGACGACTCGAAGGAGGTCGCCATGAGCGACTTCGAAAAACGGTTTTATTCGCGTAAGGAGCTCGAGGCTGTCCTCGGCGTATCCGGTCCGACGATCGATCGGCGCCTACGCGACGGCACGCTTCAATTCACCAGGCTCGGGAGACGTATTCTAATTCCGTGCGAGGCTGTCGACGCGCTAATCGCCCAGGCTCGGCCGCACTGCGCGGAGGAGCGCTAGCATGGCGGCCGCTGGAACTCCAGCCGCCACGAAGGCGCGCCGATACCTTGACGAAATTGAGCCTGACTTACTCCGCCTTCTCGAGAACGCCCCGCCGTTCGGTTCGGCCTCGATCGCTTTGACGTTCCATGATTCCGAAATCACGAGCATTGACCTTGCCGCTTCTGTAAAGCGCCGATTGCAAGGGGGGCAGCGATGAGCGGGGCGACATCGATCCCCTGCCCGAACTGCGACACCGAGCGTTTCCTCGAGCGCATAATCGACAGTCGAGGGAGCCTTCTTTGGTGCGGATATTGTTCCTATCTCAAGGATGAATCCGAGCCAGCCCAAGGACAGCCAGCGGCCTTCCTTGAAGCCCTAGCCCACCTCGACGCCGACACCGCCGAGGCCGTGGCCGAACGCGCCGCGATCATGGAGATTGACGGCCGTCTTCCCCGCTCCGAGGCCGAGGCCCGCGCCCTGGACCTGGCCGGCCTCGGCCCGGACGAACCCGAGCCCGCGGGCGCCCAGCCGATCAAGGAGCCCGAGCCTGTCGCCGAGTCCGAGGTCCTCCGCAAGGCCCTGCTTACCGCTCCCATCTTTATGGAGACCACAACACAAAGAAAGCCCGACTCGACGACCGAATACAAAACGGCCGCGGGCGCCTTCCTCGGAGCGCCTTCGCACGGCACGGCCGCCGACGTACTCGTTGCCGTCCTCGGAGCCGAAATCATCGCCGAGAAGACCGCCATGAACGGGACCGCGGATTATTACAAGAAAGCCGCGGGAGGCTGTACTTATGAGCCCTTCCCTACAATCAAAACGGCCGCGCGTGACGTGCTCGAGGCGGCGGTCGATGATGCCTTCGAGGCCCTCGGCCACGCGGTTCATTCTAAGGACATCAAAGACCTATATGCGGCAGCCGGAAAAGCGAAGACGAAGGCGCGGACGAAGGACTTCATCACTGGTGCCCTGACTTTCTTCGCTGATCGAGTCCTCGTGTCGCCGTCCATACCGTGGAATGAGACGGCCGAGGCTATTCCCACGTTGACCAGCGTGCTCGACCTTTCGGGCGACGAGCTCAAGATGCGCGCTCCCCGCTTTGGCGAGTACTTTCGCAATCCGGCGCCGTGCCGAGCGGAGGATATTCTCGCGGCAAGTGGCGCGCCACGGTTCGAGGCATTCCTCGAGTCGCTATTCTCCGATCCCGAGACGCGGCGCTCGGCGCTCGAATGCTTCGCCTCGACCATATCGGGCAAGCCCTCCAAGACTCTACAATGCTGGACCAACGAGGAAGGCGATGGAGGCAAAAACACAGCATACGATCTTCTCGCCGAGCTTGTCCCGAGTCGCATGGTAATGGCCAAAAGTGCCGTGATTTTATATAGAGGCGACACCTCCGAACGCCGGTTCGGCGAGGCGCCGATGCAGGGACGCTCCGCCGTTTTTTTCGACGAAGTTGGAGGTACCTATGACGTTCCACAGATCAAGCGCCTAACTGGAATATCGACAATCCGAGGCGAGCTGAAAGGCCGAGACCAGATTGAATTCGCGCAGACTTGGGCGCTTGTGGCGCTCTCCAACGGCCTACCGCGATTCTTCCCGCCGAACGACGGCGGCTTTCTTTCGCGTGTCTTTGTTTTGCCATTTTCGAGCGTGTTTTTCACCGACGAGGCCGCCCGACAGCGCCGACTCAACGAGGGCATCGCCGCCGAAAGGTTGAAACCCGCCGCGGATAAAAGCGTCCTCGTGGCGAGCATCCTGGAAGAGCGATCGGCAATCCTCAAGCTCCTCGGCGAGACATGGATCGCCATGCGCCCGAGGCTTGGGCGGCCCTATGAATCTCCCGAATGCCTGCGGGCTCGGGAAGCGTACCGCTCCGCTAACGACCTCGCCGAGCGCTTCTTCGCTGAATACCTCGTCCGCGATGAGGACGGCGCAGTCGATTATGCAGCCATTAAGGAGGCCTGGAGCGAGTTTACAGGCGAAGCGCGGCCGGCTATGCGCGAAGTTATTGCTGGTTTGGCGAAGCGATACCCCTGGATACAGCCGGCGAAGGTTCATGGAACGCGGAGACTGAAAGGGATTTCCCTTCGCCAAGATGATAAACCGCCTACAACTACTGAATCGGGGGACGCGGGGGACGCAAAACATGATTTTCCATCTCGAGAAGAAAAAAACGAAAAAATAATATATGGAGTCAAAAACGCTGTTCTCAGTCCCCCGCGTCCCCCGAACGACGGTAACGACCTCTTCCCTCCCAGCTCTCCGCTCGACGGTTGTGATAACTGTCGGACTCGAGAGGCCTGCAATCCCGCCACAGGAACTACTATATGTTCCGCCTTCAAGGGCGGTCCGTGAAGGACGGCGATGCATCGGGCAAGGTCCTCGAGCCTGGCGATGAACGGAGCGCAACGCCCTTGTGGCAGTCCATCGGCTGGACGACGAGCCTCGGCGCCGAGGAGGTCGCGATCGCCTATCGCCGCCGGTATCGCGCATCGCTCGACGGCTGGAAGTACTTGGATAGGACTAATGATAGCCAATGATATGCAAAGGTACTTCGCCTCGCAAAAAAAAAGGGGGGAGCGGTCCTTGTCGCGCGCCTTACATTCCAGACGCGGCAGGAGCCGGAGTGTTTCATCGCCTATCCCTAATTGTTAAGGAGCTCATATGGGTTTTTTAGTTAATGGCGCGGAGATCGCTCGCCTCGCCGGAACATCCCGCCCCGCCGTGAGTATGGCCGCGCGCTCTGGCCGCCTTCCGCGCGATCCCAGCGGCCTGTACGACCTCGACGCTCCCGCCGTGAAAAAATGGATAGCCGCGCATCCCGACCAGCGCCGCGCCGGCGCCCATACGGTCGCCAAACATGCCAAGCGCAAAGCACGGGCCACAGCGGCCGCCCCGGACGATGGCGAGGTAGGGCTATCTGATTTTGAGCGCCGGATCCTGCTCCGCGTGATCGTGCGAGTGCTCCCCGAGGATGAAGATATTTCAGATCCTGACATCGCAAGGGTTGACCCAAGCGACCCGGCCAACCTCGACTTCGCTATGGAAGCCGACGCTTTGCGCGCTGGCATTGAGCGGCCCCTATCAGTTCCGCGGCTTTCTGCAATAGTCCTTGCAAGCAATTTGCATCGGCTATGCGCGCCTCTCCCGCCCGACGTTGACTTTGCAGCCCTCAGACAAGCAGTAGACAAGTGCTTCGCTATGTGGGCTCTCGACACGGGCTTAGGGGATTTTGAAGCGGCTCTCAATGAGCTAAAGACAAAGGAGTGACTTTTGAACCAGTACGACAGCAATATCCATGTTGCAGTATTGCGTCCGATCGATTCTCTACGCTACGCGGGCACGATCCTCGGCCACGATATCACAATCGAACGCAAGGGCTACACTGACCCTTGTCTCTTCAATGGCGAAAGGCTCGGCGCGGCGGTCCGGTACCTCCCTGAAGGACTTGATCGAGACGACCTCGCGCTAGTCGCCGACGGCGGCCGGATTGTAATATCGTTCACGAACGGCTACACATCGTTCCCAGCCTCGCGGGGTTTTCCTTTCGAAGAGACCTATGAATGGGCTACGCGTGGAAAATTGGACGGGAGAAATCTCGTTATCGGTCGGCCGAGCGATGCGCCCCTCGTGCTTGTGGACTGGAAGCCCTCGCTGTGCTTGCTTATTCTCGCCTACCACGACGACAGCACCGAAACGCGGGCCGACGATCGCCCCGACTTCGTGACGGAGCCCTATGTAACCCTCACCCCGGAGCCCGGTCGCCTTGGGCGGCCCGCGAGCGTCGAGAACGAGGACCGCGCATACCGCGCGCGATGGGCGCGCCTCCTAGCAATCCGGCAGAGCGCTATCGCGAGCTTCGAGGAGGAGCGCGCCGCCCGCCTCGAAGCCTTCGCCGAGGCCATCGACCGCGACCTCGAGAAGAATCCCGCCGAGGCGGTTGAGGAGATCGCATAAGGGTCCGGGGCTCGGGCGGTAGCCACCGGCACCGCGGCTTGCCCTCCAATGCCCCAAGGATGCCCGCCATCGTGTCGGCGAGGCCCCGGACGTGCGCGGGCTGGCGAGTCCTCCGCGGGAAGGTTAGGGGAATATCCCAAAAGGCCAGGCCGACGCGTTAGGCGATTCAAAAGTCGCAACAAAAGTAGCAATCTTGCTCTTGACCCCCGACACAATCAGTACTACTCTTTTAGTATCAACCGCTGTCAAGAGCGAGATAGTTTCTTGTTTGTGCGGCTGAAATGTCGGTTATGATATCGCGTGATAACCTATGGTATCGCCTAACCTTGGGTTGAGGTGCTAGTGCCGAGAGGTATGGAGGTTCAAGTCCTCTTCGCCGCATAGAACAGAAGGCCTTCAGCGAGCGCTGAAGGCCTTCTGCATTTGGCGGCGAAGAGGACTTGAGCCGCGCTCCGCCAAAGGCGGAGATGTCCAACCCAATTCCTTGCGGTCTGCGCCGACCCGGAGCATGCGATCATTTGAGCGTGCGGAGGGTAACCGCGCAAGGATTTCGTGCCGAGACATCGAAGAGCCGAACGGTTAGGTGCGGAGCAGGGCTGGAGCCCCTAGGCACGAGGCCGAGGGGCGGAAGCCAAGTCTTCTTCGCCGCACTAGTAAATGAATAGGGGGCCTAAAAAGCCCTCAGGCCAACAGAGAACGGAGGCCGCCCGGTTCTTCGATGAGGACGGGAGTGTAGTCAAGACGAAGACCCTAGCAGCTACAAGTCCCACGAAGGCAAGGCTTGAGGCGAAGGGTCACCTAGATAAAGGGGCAGGTGCCGCTCTAGCTGATCCGCTAGTTCCCGACTTCCTGGCAGCCTTCTGGAAGGTCGATTCGGACTACGCGAGCCCTTGAAGGGCATTCGCGAGTATCTCTGTCTCAAACCTGCCAACCTGGCTTGTCGAGACGGCGGGGTGATCAAGGGCACGCGGCCGCCGACCACATGACGCATGTCGTAGCTGGGCTCCGCGCGATGCTGGGTGTTCTTGCAGAATCCCGCATCAAAATGCACTCGTCTACCATGTTATTGCCTCACCCATTGTGACCTCAGCATTTCCGGGGTCCGGACTCGCGATACTTTTTTCGCGACGTGGAATTATTCCACGCTCCGGCAATCCCAATGCGGTTCGAACCCCGTCGCCACTATTCCTTGACAGGCCGGGGATGTGGCCGCAAACTCAAGATTGGTGGTATTACCACCGAAGGCATATTGCCTGAGGAGGCGCGATGTCCGTCTTGAAGCAGCCTTACGGGCTCTCGCCCAGGATTCGGGCTCTCCGCGACTGGTATTTCGAGGGAGCCGATCGGCGCTGGAACAATGAGTACACGTCCTGGTCCACGGGGACCTCGTGGGACGTCCAGTTCAGCGAGCTCACCTATTACATCGTGCCCGAGGTGTACGCCCTTCTTGGCGCGATGCGCGCCTCCTTCAGGCTAGCCGCCCGCCCGGTCCCGCTTCGAGAGGATTTCTGGAGGCTGTCCCTGCCTGAGCGCCGCGCCTGGTTCGTCAAGGAAACGATGACGAAGCACGTCCCTCGCGACCTGCTTCCGGGCGATCTATTGGCCGGGTCACGCTTCAACATCCAGACATCCCTCTGCCACAATAAAGCCGAGGCGCGGGACTATGATCGCCTCGTCTTGGGCCGGAGGGGGGCGCGCCGCGCCGCTATCGACTTCCACAATCACGGCTACGGCAACGCCGGCGCCACGAGCGGTCATTTGATACCCGGCTACGCGGCCATCCTCGCGCGGGGCTGGAAGTCCGTACGAGCCGATGTCGAGGCGGCCCTGACGGCGCTCGGGCCCTCGGAGGTGAGAGGCCCTCGGGGCGCGGAGCTCCGAGCCATGCTTATCGCGGCAGAGATGCCTCGGGAGCTCGCCGCGGCCTATGCGCGAGAATGCCAGGCCCTGATCTTGCGCACGCCTGCCGGCGCCCGGCGCGCGGAGCTCGAGAAGATGGCCGCTACCCTCGAGCGCGTGCCCTGGGAGCCGGCCCGCGGCTTCCGCGAGGCAGTCCAATCCCTTTGGCTTAGCCACATGCTCGTCATGGCCGACGAGAATTACCCCGGACCCGGGGTCTCCTTCGGTCGCATCGACCAGTACCTCCTGCCCTACTGGGAGCTCTCGAAGGCCGAGGGCATGACGCGCGAGGAGGCCAAGGAGCTTCTTGGCTGCTTCTGGTTCCACTGCAACACCGCCTACGACGCCCAGATCAGGACGGGCAACAACGGCATCACCGCCGGCTTCGGCCAGCTCTTCAATCTCTCGGGCCTGGGTCCGGGAGGTGCCGACATGAGCAACGAGCTCACCTACCTCTTCCTCGAGGTGATCGACGAGATGTCCCCCATCCTCGAGCCCAAGCCCAACGTGCGGCTCCACCGCGACAGCCCCGAGCCACTCCTCGACAAGGTCGTGTCCATGATCGAGGCCAGCCAGGGCGCGCCCTTCCTCCTGAATTTCGACGAGCGCTCCATGGCGGGCATGATGCGCGAGGCTCGCGAGGGTAGGGTAGGATCCCTGATCCGAGCGGACAACGTCCACGACTACGCTTCGGTGGGCTGCCTCGAGAATACGATGGTCGGCAACGACCGTTCGGGGACTGTGGACTGCAACCTCAACCTCCAAAAAGCCGTCGAGCTCGCCCTCACGGGGGGCGAGGATCTGCTGCCCTTCACGGACCCGATGTCCGGTAAAACGGAGAAGCCGCGCCGCGTCGGGCCGGTCACCGGCGACGCCCGAGCCTTCCGGACTTGGGAGGAATTCTGGGCGGCCTACGGGGAGCAGACT
>JANXYQ010000064.1 GCA_025355995.1 Spirochaetaceae bacterium
TCGGAGGCCAGAAATGAGAGGCCTCCAACTCGCTGACCAATCGACTCGCCGAGGGCCTCTCCCGAAATCCGGCAGGGCCGCATTCGCCCTGGTCGCGATTCTCGCGCTTGCCCCATCGGCCGCGATGGCTGAGCAGGCCAGCGCTCTCGGGCTGGAGGCGCAAGTGGAGGCGGCCTACAATCAAGCCTCCCCCTCGGTCGTGAACATCACGAGCAGCATCGTGGGCCAGGACGCCATCGGGAAAGCTGTGCCGCAGGAGGGGACCGGGTCGGGATTCGTCTACGATTCGAAGGGCCACATCGTGACAAACTATCACGTCGTCGCCAACGCGGAGAAGGTGACAGTCTCTTTCGACAACGGCAAGACCTACAAGGCGAGGGTGATCGGCAAGGACCCTTCAAATGACCTTGCGGTCCTGGCTGTCTCCGAGGCCGTCGCCGCCCCGCCGCTGCCCCTCGCCGACTCGAAAAGCCTGAAAGTAGGGCAATTCGTCGTGGCGCTCGGCAATCCCTTCGGGCTCGATAGGACACTGACATTCGGGGTCATCAGCGCCTTGGGCCGGGTGATCCAAAGTCCCGATGGGCGTTTCATAGGAGAAGCCATTCAGACCGACGCTCCGATAAATCCGGGCAACTCCGGAGGACCGCTCCTTGATCTACAAGGCCGCGTGATCGGTATCAACTCGCAGATCATGAGTGGGAGCGGATCTAGCGCCGGCATCGGCTTTGCGATTCCCTCGAGAATCGTCCAGAAGGTCGTGCCGCAGCTGATCGCGAGGGGCCGCTACTCGCACCCTTGGCTCGGAGTGCGCGGCCTTGATGTCAGCAGCGAACTCTCTGGCGCTTTGAGCGATGCGGGCTTCAAGCCTGGAAGCGATGCGGGGCTGCTTGTGCTCGATGTCGTTAGGGGGAGCCCCGCCGCCAAGGCTGGAATACAGGGAGGCTCGAAATCTATCCAACTGAACGGGTCCGACTTCCCTGTCGGTGGAGACGTGATCGTGGCGATCAATGGCAAGCCAATATCCGGCTTCCAAGACCTCACCCTGTACCTCGAGTCCCAGACGAATGTGGGCGATAACGTCACGGTTAAGGTCATTCGGGGAGGCGTCAGCAAAACCTTGCAGGTATCGCTCACCGAACGGCCCGAGTCGCCCTAGCTCGAGGCCCCTGCCTCCGGCGACTCCACCTGGGCTACCGCGGTCCGGGTGGAGTTCTTGCATATCGGCGCAAATGCGTTTCGTCCGCCTTTGTTCTTGCGCCACTCCCCCGGCCGCGCAAGGCGGTGTATCATGGCAAGAAGAGGGACATCATGTCGAATAGAGTACTGGTGGTCGACGACGAGGAGAAGATCGCGAAGATGGTCGGCAGCTACCTGGAGGCCTCCGGCTACAAGCCGGTCCTTGCATTCAGCGGCGAAGAGGCGCTGTCGATGTTCGCAACGAAATCGCCGGAATGTATCATCCTCGACATAAACATGCCCGGCAAGGATGGGCTCGAAGTAGCGAGGGAGATCCGCAAATCGTCCAGCGTCCCGATAATCTTCCTGAGCGCTCGGACGGAGGAGATCGACAAGATACTGGGGCTTGAGCTCGGCGGGGACGACTATGTCACCAAGCCCTTCAGCCCGCGCGAGCTCGTCTCGCGCGTGAAGGCGCTGCTCCGCCGGAGCTCCGCTCCACAAGCCCAGCTGCCGGCTTCAGCAGAAGTAGCGAAGGCCTTGAAGTGCGGCGACATAGAGCTCGATGCCGTGAAGCGGAGCGTCCTTCGCGCAGGCAGCCCGGTCGAGCTGACCACCGTTCAGTTCAACATTCTTGCATTCCTCATGCGGCAGCCGGGAAGGGTTTACACTCGCATCGAGATTCTCGAAGGCGCGGCGGGAATCGAGTACGATGGATACGAGCGAACCCTCGACGTGCATATCAAGAACCTTCGGAAAGCCCTCGGCGACGATACTGAGATGCCGAAGTACATCGGGACCGTGCGGGGCGTTGGCTACAAGCTCATCGAGCCCGGCGCATGAGCATCAAGCAGCGTCTCCTCGTCTTCTTCGCCATAGTCATCTGCATCGGGGGCCTCACTACCTTCGGTTTAGTGAAGCGGGCCACGGAAGCGCAGTTCAGGACCTTCGTCTTCTCCGGCGACGCCGAGAAGGCGAAGGTCTATTCCGGCATCCTCGGCGAATACTACGCCGAGCATTCGGGCTGGGAGGGGCTGCAGAGCTTCCTATCCGAGATGCCCGCTTTCGTGTTCTCGAAACTGGACGAGAAGATCAAGGGAGAGAAGAGCTTCTCCGCGACCTCGGTGTACGGCTATCAGGCGATAAGCGCCTTGCTGTCCGATCGAATCGCGGTAGCGGACTCAGGCGGGCGGATAGTCGCCGACACCTCCGGGAAGCTCCTCGGCACGACGCATCCCCCGATGCATCTCGCCCAAGGCGTTCCGATCATGTCGGACTTCAAGCGGATCGGGACCGTGCTCGTGGGGTCGATGGTCGATTCGACCTTTACTGGCACCAACGAGCTATTTTTGGGGCAGCTTGTACGTTCATTGACGATAGCCATCCTCGTATCGACCGCGATCGCGACGCTTTTCGGTCTCGCGCTCTCGATACAGATAACAAGGCCGCTCGCGATCCTCGACGATGCGGCCAAGAAGATCGCCGGAGGAGACTTCTCGGCGATCGTGCCGGTGAGTGGAAGGGATGAGGTGGCGAGCCTCTCTTCCTCGTTCAACACGATGTCCGGCGAACTCCGGCGCCTCGATGAGGCAAAGCGTCGGATCATCGCCGATTCGGCCCACGAGCTCAGGACCCCAGTCACGCTCATCCGAGGATCGCTCGAGGGCATGATCGACGGCGTCTTCCCCCTCGATCTCGACACTATCCGGAGCGTCTACGACGAGACCATGCGCCTCTCGAGGCTCATCGATATGCTCCGCGAGCTGGAGCTCATCGACTCGGGCGAGCTCAAGCTTACCCTGGACGATATTGCTGTTCGTCCATCTCTGGAGAAAGCATCCAGTCTCTTCAGGGCGCAGGCCACGGAAAAGGATATCGAAATCGAGGAACGGGGCGCCGACGGGCTCATGGTAAGCGTCGATGTCCTGCGCTTCGACGAAGTCCTCTACAACCTGATCGGCAATGCGATCAAGTACAGTCCCCGTGGCGGCAGGATCGTTCTCGCAGCCCAACGCGAAGGGGATTTGGCCCTGGTACGGGTGGACGACTCCGGGTCGGGAATACCTCTTGCCGAGCGTGAGAGGGTGTTCGAGCGCTTCTACCGAATGGACAAATCACGCGCCCAGGACTCGGGCGGCCGTGGGCTCGGCCTATCGATCGCCTACGAGATCGTTAAGGCTCACGGCGGGAGAATCCGCATCGAAGACTCGCCGCTCGGCGGGGCATCCTTCGTCGTAACGCTCCCGTTGGCCTGAGAGGCCCAATCTGGTTTCATAGTCGGAAGGAACGAGATCGTAGTGAGAGGATAGGCCGAGCGGCGCCCGCGAGATCCGCTCGGCCATGCCGGTTTATGCCCGCTTCTTCCAGACGGCGAAGTAGGGGGCGACGCTCTCCAAGTAGGCCTTCGAGATCCCGATGCTGTCGCTTGAGTCTGTCTTGTCGCCAGCGAGGATCGGGACGGGATTGCAGCCGCCCTTGATGAGCTCGACCTGATCGACCTTGAATTGATTGCCGCAGTTCTGGCACACGAAGACATCGCCGACCTGCTTGTAGTAGCCCCTGCCCGAGCGGTAGCAGACCTGGCAGGTGTTCAGCGCGGTCCTGATGGTCCCGTCGGAAGCCTTGACCGCGATGATTTCCATCGCGAGGCCGTTGACCTTGTACGGAATGAAGGTCGCTGTCGAAGTAATGTCCTTCTTCTTGATCACGATGCCGAAATCTGATGCCGCCTTGGGGCTGCTTGCTTGGGCTGCCGCGCTTGAGATGGCGAATACGAGCAGTCCTGCCAAGGGAATGAGAAAGAGACTTCTGAATCTTCTGTTCATGCACTACCCCCACAACGAGATAGCTGAATGCTACCCCATGCGTATGAATGCAGTATGAACGGGACCTATATTTGCTAGGTATTTGTCATAGCTCGCAGTGTTGGTGGTGAATGACCTTCAGGAGGGACAAAGGACGGGGGAACATAAAGATTGATGGCATCGATAGATTGTCTAGCAAGTACAATATAAGTACACCCCCTGTCGCGTTGCCCTGAAAGGGTGTGTGGGTATCGACTATCTAGCGGACTTGAAGTGCTTGAACGTCCTCGATAGCTGCGCCGTAGGGCGGTATGGATGTTCTGGAGCACCCCCGATGGCCTAGGCCTATAGCTTTGCTCCTTAAAGCTTGTGTCTTCGGCGATTGGCCCAAAAGAAAAGCCCGCCCCACGATGGAACGGGCCAAACCGCTACTTGAGGAATGCGTACCTGCTCTTCATGTAGCGGAGCCAGGGCTCGAGGTCAGGGAAGCGTTCGACGGGGGCGACCCGGAAGAGGTCCTCGGTGTTGATGAGGACGAAGTCGTCGGGGTCCACGAGGAGCGACTTCCATACCGCGTAGGCGTCGCGGCCAAGCTCTCGGAAACGAGGCGAGGTCACGGCCCGAAGCGGCCTGTTCTCCGAGACGACGACGTGCACGAGGCGAACCTGGTCGATTCTAGGATCGCCTGACCTGCCCCCCAGAATCATCCAACCCCTATTGTGAAATCCGCTCTTAGTTTCCGATTGAATTGGCTAGGCGTCTAGCCGCCCAAAGATCCATGAGGACGTTCCTCATTGTACTCCTTGCGCCATCTCTCGATGATGATCTGAGCCTCCTGGATGGACCAGAACCAATTGGTGTTTAGGCATTCCTCCCGGAACGTCCCGTTGAAGCTTTCGACAA
>JANXYQ010000100.1 GCA_025355995.1 Spirochaetaceae bacterium
AATCCATCGATGCGCTGGGCAAGTTCGGAGCGTCGGTGAAGAACATGGGCAAGCAGATCGTCGGGGAGTTCCTCAAGGTCGGCGTCATCATCGAGGGCGCGAAGGGGCTCATCCACAAGTTCTCCGAGGGGGCGCCCGAGATCGGGAAGGCCTTCAACATCGCCTCGGACATCTTCTTCAAGAACTTCTTCTATCCCCTGCGCCAGGCCCTGCTCCCTGTCCTGCAGAAGCTCCTCGACTGGGTCCGCGACCATCGGACGCTCTTCGTGAAGTGGGGCGAGACCCTCGTCTCGGTCTTCCGCGTCGTGTCGAGCCTCGCCTCCGGGCTCTGGAACATCCTCAAGCAGCTCTACCAGAACGCGATCGAGCCCATCATCAAGAAGTTCTTCGGCTCCGGCGGCCTCGGGGACATCGTGAACACGATCCTCACGAAGGTCGCCGTCGCCGCGGCCTTCGCCTCCGAGGCGATCAGCCGGCTCTTCGCCGGCTCGCTCGGTCAGAATCTGAAAGCGATCCTCGGAGACATCGTCGAGATCGCGGTCAACATCGCGAAGATTGCCTGGAACCTCCTCACCGGCTTCTTCGAGGGCATCTCCAAATCGGGCGTCGTCGAGGCCATCCGCACCTTCGCCGACTTCATCGCGAAGCTCACGGGCTCCCCCGCTGCGCAGCAGTTCTTCCATGACTTCGGCGAGGCCATCGGAAAACTCGCGGGGGCGGTGATAAAGGACGTGCTCCTCATCTTCCAGAAGTTCATCGACGCCGCGAGCAAGACCGGGGTCGGGAAGGGACTCCTCAACCTGTTCGACGCGGTGACCAAGCTCCTTTCCAATCCCGCCGTCGTGAAGTTCTTCGACGATGCTGCGTCTTGGCTGGGGAAAACGGTGGGAAACGGCCTCGCCGACGCGTTCGATTTCCTCGCCTCGGTGATCAACGTCATCATCGGCCTCATCGACACCCTGAGCGGGAAGAAGGTCAACTGGGCAGCGATCCTCGGCGGCGTGGGGAAGGCCGTCGGGAAGTCGGCCACTCACGGTGCCTTCAACGTTGGCGAGCTGGGATTGAATACCTTCGGACCGATGATGGTGGCCGCCGGCCTCGCGAAGCAGGGTGACCTCGACAAGGCCCGTAGCGACATGCAAGCCCGCGAGGCGCGGGCTCTCGCCCCAGCACCGGCAGGAGGAGTGGGCAGGAAGACTTCCTTCAGCTTCGGCGGTATCCAGATCAACATCGACGCCTCCAATCCTAGGACGAGGCACGATATTCTCAACGACTCGGCCGCGCAGTTCCGAGAGCAGCTCAACAAGGCCCTCACCACCTCCGGATACGACTTCGGGGGCACCCCGTGAACACGAAGACCTACGGGTTCGCGATTCCCTGGTATATGTTCGACCTCGCGAACTACAACCTCATCACCTCCCGGACCATTCCCGAGGAGATCTCGGACACGAAGAAGCCGCGCCTCACCGAGCAGGGTGTCCCGGGCCTCAACTACGATCCGGTCATCTCCGGAGGCAACCACAACCGGCATCTGGCCTTCCGCATCGACCTAGTCAGCCGCGACCAGCTCATCGGAGTGACCCCGCTCATCAAGAGCCTGGAGATGCTCCGCAACCAGACGCAGAACCTCTGGACCATGGGCAAGTCGGACTTCAACCCGAACCCCAAGGTCCTCTACTGCTGGGGGGTGGGGTCCATCCCCATGGTCTGCCTCGTCGCCCGCGTCGACTTCACCCACGTCTCGCGCATGACCGGATCGGCCATGCAGCCGACCTACAGCCACTGCGACATCGAGTTGATCGTCGACGAGTCCAACCCCCTCCACAAGATGGAGGAGATGTGGCGCATGGCGAGCTCCATCCTGGGCATGGCCCAGGGGCTCGTCCAGGTCGGCTGGAACTCCAAGCTTCCGGGGAGGCCCTACTAATGCGCTATGCCTCGACGCCGATCCTGACCTTCGTCAACGCCGCGGGCGTCGCGCGCCCGGTCCACGAGATGCGCGAGTACCCCGCCTTCCAGATGCAGGGCGCGGTCTCGCGCCTGGCGGACGAGGCCCCCGACTTCACCGCGCAGCGCCCGGACGTCTATGGGCAGGATGCCGAGTTCATGAGCTACCTCCTCTTCGAGGCCAATGCCGCGGCGATCGCAGACCGCGACTTCGACCTCTCGACCGTGGTGACCCTGGTGGTCCCGGTGCCGCAGTGATCAGCCTCGAGAGCCAGAAGGATAGCTCCTACTTCTACGTTCAGACTGACGTGCCCGCGATCGGGAAGGGTATCCGCCGTCAGGACGTGCTCGGCCTTTCCGTCGTCGAAGAGGGCGAGGCCCTGACCACGGGGACGATCAAACTCCTCGACCCCTTGAACATCTACGACCGGATCCTCCACCGCAACGTCGACCTCACGATCCAGTGGGGCTACAAGCGGACGGGCGCGGATCCTCTAGCCTCGGCGATGGACGGACAAGTCATGTCGGCCGCTGTCGACCGACGCGGCTACCACGCTGTTATCCAGGGCGTCTCGGGCGGCGCGGACGAAAACGGCCTGCAGACCTTCAACGCGAATTTCATCTGCCCCGACTTCATCGGCCTGAGCCAGTCCCGCCTCTTCTCCAAGGTCACTCGGCAGGCCGTCATCCAGCAGGTCCTCCTCGACTGCGGCATCCTTCCGGCCAACCAGGACGTCCGCTTCGTCGGCATGACCACGTCTGTCCCCGACGACGGCGAGCGCCAGGACGAGAACGGCTTCCGATACCTCGCGCGCAAGAGCTCGGAATGGCACGCGATCTTCCGTATCGGCTACGACGCGGGGGGCGTCGCCTGCGGGATCTTCCTCTCGCCCGACTTCCTCTCGACCTCGGCCGTCGCGCGGCGCATGACCGGCGGAGCGACTCTCGCCCTCCGCTACAAGGCCGGGAGCTCCTCGAACGTCCTCTCCTATTCCTGGAAGCAGGAGGAGGGGGAGAACGGCGCCGGGGCCAACATCCGTATCGTCATGCTCAACGGCCAGGCGACCTTCCAGGCGATGCAGGTCCAGGACGAGAGCGTGACCGTCTGGGAGTTCGACGCGACGAAGCTGCGGGAATTCTTCGGGCCCGACAAGACGATGGACCAGATGATGGCCGAGGTGAAGGCCATCATGGCCTCGGCCGACTTCACCTCCCCGACCATCCGCAAGTACTGGAAGCCCGTCCTGCAGTCCACCGCCCCGAACGGCCTAGGCTACGTCATCAACGCCCGCGTCTTCGGCTCCCCCTTCTCCACCCCTCCGATGGTCGCGAGCTTCGAGCAGGGCTTCCCCTCCTGCCTGACGAACCGGGCGGCGAACGCCGCGCTGCGCGCCCAGGATGGGGAGATCGGGGCCGCGGGGGCCGGGCCCGTGCGGAAGAACCTGTACTACCTTCGGAAGGTCAACCACGACCTATCCGATGCCGGCTACTACTGCGACCTCGAGATCGTCGACTCCTACCTGGCGCTGGGCGCCGTGGGGCTGCAATGAGCCGGCGGAACGAGCTGGAGATCCTGCGCGACATCATCGCCCGGGAGACCCTGTACCTCCGCCACTATGACGGGAAGGTCCTGAGCAACTCCGACCCGCTGAATCTCGGCCGGGTCCTCGTCGCCATCCCGATGCTGGGGTGGAACAGCCAGGCCCAGGCGGCCTGGGCGAGGCCGCGCGGGCTGCACAGCCTGAGCGTCCCTTCCGTGGGGGAGTACGTGGAGGTCTACTTCCTCGACGGAGATCCCTCCAGGGCCGTCTACCTCGGGAACGCCACCCACCTCCAGGGGCAGATCCCGCAGGGCTATGACGGGAACGTCCAGCACCACGTCCTCTTCCAGGACCCGGCCTCCGGCTTCTCCATCATCCTGAAGGCCGAGTCAGGTGAGCTGGACATCGGAGGCTCCTCCAAGAGCCTTGTCACCTACGACGCGCTCAACTCCGCCCTGCAGGCCCTCGTGACCTATATCAATGCCCACGTCCATTCAGGCGTGACTACCGGGCCGGGATCCAGTGGGCCGCCCGGCCCGACGAGCCTGGACATCAGCGCGGCCAAGAGCGCGAGCGCGAAGGTGGGATCGTGAACACGAACATCCTGACGACGGCGCAGGCGGGGTCGGCAGACCGCTTCTTCTTCTACGATCAGATAGACGTTCGAACCCAGGCCGAGGCCGACCTCTCGGAGCTCCTCATGCAGGGCCAGGGCGCGCTCTTCTACAACCGAAGCTATGGCGCCGACATGGCCAGCCGAGAGAATTACCCGAACGGCATGACCTTCCAGATCAAGGCGGCCGCGGACATCGTGAACTCCGTCGCGAAGCGCAATATGCGGGTCACCAGCGGGGCGGGCGGCTACCCCGACCGCCGCATTATCGTCAGTCAGGGCTCCATCGACTTCACCCAGAAGAGCGAGGCGGTCGACGTCCAGGTCGGCTACATCCTCATGGTCGACGTCGCCGCGCTCAGGCGCCAGGGAACCCCGGGAGGCATCAGGTGACTAACAGCCCCATTCCGTATACGAGCCGGACCTTCCAGACGGTCATGGCCGACATCAACTCCGATCCCCTGCTCGTTGACAAGCCGGACTGGATCAAGCGCCTCATCGCGGGCGACCTCGACGTCCTCTCCAATATCGAGAACGCCTCCGCGAACCAGGCCTATCTCCGCACCGCTTTCTCGGCCAAGGCCGTATTCGACATCGCGGCCATGCTCGGCTACAACGTCCCCGGGCTCATCGAGTCCTCGGGGACGCTCATGTTCGACCTGGCGGTCGGCGTGGGCCTGCCCTACACGGCGATGGGGACGCTCGCCGCCCTCTATGGCGGCAGCATCCTCACGCCTTCCAAGCGATTCGAGGCCCGGACCTCCCTCACCTTCGGCACGGCCAACTGCGGCATATCGGGCAACCAGGCCTACTCTGAGACGCCGGCGAACGCGGCCTGGAACCTCTCGACCTTCCAGGCCACCGTCTCGGCCGGCGCCTACGTCACTGGAGAGAAGCTGCGGGTCGCCAACGCCGGAGGGGCGCTCCCGACTGGGATCACGGCCGGGACGGACTACTTCGCGATCTACGTCGACGCGACCCACATCCAGCTCGCCAGCTCGAGGGTGAACGCCTTCCTCGGAGTCCCGGTCCAGTTCACCGCGCAGGGGACGGGCTCGAATACGATCACCCGGTACTCGCGCGCGATCGCCGCCTACCAGCAGACCTCGGGCAACCAGGTCGCCTTCTCCTCGGACGGCGTGACGCCCTGGCAGACCTTCAATATCGGCCAGCAGGGCGTCCTCAAGAGCAACCTCGCCGTCACCGTCAACGGCGTGACCTGGACGAGCGACGATGCCCCGGCGCTATGGAAGAGCACGGACATGAAGTTCCAGTTCCTCTACAACTCCGACGGCTCGGCCTCGATCCGCTTCGGCGACGGCACCTTCGGAGCCCTGCCCTCCGCGGGGTCGAACAACATCATCGCGGCCTTCAGCTACGGCGGCGGCTCGCTCTCCAACGTCGCGGCCTTGAACGCGATCACGGTCTACGCGGGATCGGACCCCAACATCACGGGCGCCTTCAACCCTGTGGCCTTCACCGGGGGACAGGACGCGCAGTCGACGACGATCACGAAGATCCTCGCTCCGGCCCTCCTCAAGTCCCGATCTCGCTTCATCACCCAGGCCGACGGGATCGCCCTCGCGCTCGCCTATGGGGGCCTGGGGCAGTGCCAGGTTCTTCCCAACTACTTCGGAATCCTCACGATGGGCGTCCTCGGAATAGCGGCAGGCGGGGAGGCCGAGCCGTCGGGGACCTACCAGTCCAACCTAGTCGCCTATCTCCAGGGCCTCACCATCACGGGCGGGCCCACCGTCGCCTGGGTGCCGGGCGCCTACGTCGCTGAGAACCTGACGCTCAACGTCCACGTCGCCTCCGGATTCTCCTGGGCGAATATCCAGAACTACGTCAAGCTCGCGACCTACCTCTACTTCAGCCCCGCGGGGAACCAGATCTACAACGACTACAGCTCGACCGGAGGCATCATCCAGGCCGTCGCCGACATCAACGCGATCTTCGGCTTCAGCTTCACCACCGCCGACTATTCGGTCGTCCAGACGATCCTCTCGAGCTTCACGCCCCGGCAGTATGGCGACCTCCTCCAGCTCTCCAACTTCTACGACATCGTCCAGAACGTGCCCGGCGTCGGCTACTGCGCCCTCGCCGCGGGCGACACCATGAACCTCGCGGGCAACGGCTACTATCAACTCGCGGCGAACGCCATGCCCGCCCGCGGGGCCATGACCTTCAACTCGGTGTAGGGGGATAGATGCCGTACTACGGGCTTCCGCTGCCGAATAACCTCACCCCCCAGGCGATCGTCGCTCAGATCAAGGCCGGGACCTATGACGCGACCCAGGGCCACTGGAAGGCCTTTCCAAAAATCTACCAGGACGCGAAGGACCCGGCTATGATCGCCCTCGCGCAGAAGATGGACTTCTGGATCGCTACGGCGCTCATCGAGATCCTCGCCTATGCAGGCTTCCGCTCGGCTGCCCGCTGCCCGGCCTCGTGCCTGACCGAGTTCGGATATATGCTTGGCGCCGGGATCCTCAACACCGACTCCGAGGCGACGAAGCGGGCCAAGATCACTGGAGCGATCACGGCGCAGAAGGCAGCCTCGACCTGGACCTACGACATCCAGCCCAAGATATTCGCCGTCACTGGAATCCAGCCCATCCTGTTTTCACTGACCCTGAACTATCCCGCGGCGATCAACCTCGGCGACGCCAACACGCCTGCCCTCCTCGCCGCGGGCACATGGTGGTCCCTCGAGGGAGGGGACAATACCAACCCCGGCGCCGGGGACGATGAGGTCGGCGACGGCACCGAGATCGAGGTCCTGGGAAATACCCGCGTCGATCTCGGGAGCTCCACGCTCACGGCCGCGAAGATCGCGCAGATCGTCCTCTCCATCGGTCCGGAAGTCCCGGCCTTCGTCCGCATGATCCTCGGCTACACCATCTCGGGGCAGTTCGTCGCCTACGCGGGCGGCCAGATCCACTAGGAGGAGAAGATGCTCGACCATCACAATTGGCAGTCCGACGCCGGTACCCCGCCAATCCCGCTTCCCTGCGGCGACCAGACCTACTCACAGGACAAGGCCGAGGACTTCTGGTTTCTCGCCAACGCGGCCGCGAGCTTCAGGGCCCTCCTCGCCTCCTACCCCGCGATCGTCTCCGGCGGCATTGTCTCTGTCGCAGCGGCCTGGCAGGTCAACATCACCGCCCTCATCGCCCTCGTCGACTTCGCGGTGAAGGTCATCGACGGCACGGTCGTGTGGGCCATCCCCCCGTCGATGCGCTCGGACGTCGCGACCATGCTCATCAACATGGCCGCGCAGGCCAGCCTCGACATCCACTCCGGGGGGAACCTCTCTCCTGTGGCCGACGGAGCGACGACGAATTACCTTTACGCCGCCTATGCGGAGAGCACGCCAAGCCAGGGCACGCGGGCGAGGACGAAGAAAGCGGGAAGCTACGCCTTCAAGCAGACCCCGAGTTTCACGCTCTACTGCAACTCGACCAACCCCGGGGGCGACAATACGAAGGTCCTCCTCTCGACCCTCAAGGTCTCGGCGGCCGGCGCAATCACGCTCCTGTCCCAGGCCCAGCCCGCTCCCTGGGCGAAGGACACGCAGACACCGCCGCTCTTCAATCCCAATCTCGCCCTGACCCCTGGCCGCTACTCCTGGTCCAATGCGAGCACGACGAACTTCCCCTCCTCGGGCTCCTGCGCGGCCGGAGACTCCTACGCGATGGACGTCTGGGTCCAGGGCGCGAACATCACCCAGCTACTCTTCGACGCGACGCAAGGCATCGGCTCCCCCTCGTGGGCCTGGGCGCGATCCTCGGTGAATGGAGGCACTACCTGGACGGCGTGGATGGCGGCCTTCGCTCCCGCGATTGGTACCGAATACATCCAGGGCGTGAACAGTGCCGCGCCGGGAACGGTGTGGCCGGGGACGACTTGGGCGGACGTGTCACCCGAAGAGGCGGGGCGGTACCGAAGGATAAAGGGCAACTACGGGCCGCCTAACGGCGGATTGATGGGTGTGGCGATTGTCGGGAGCACCCTGGATCACGCAATGCCGTATCACGCGCACCCTATGCTCGAGTATTCCAACAATGCCGGGAACACTGGCACCAGACCCGGCCTCTACACCACCACCAATGCTCCATCCGCCAATTACCCTATCGGAGCTGCCATCGCCGACGGAATTCATGGCATAGCGCCACCTTGCGACTACGAGTCTCGTCCAGCCACAGTTGGCATCGCAAAATACCGCAGGACTGCGTAAAGGAGACTGAGATGATCGACCACTACGTACTCCTCGACGGGAACAGAATCGCGGGCAAGTTCCACGGACCCGTTCCCGACAGCCCCACGCCCGAAGGGCTCACTGTCCGCGTCCTCCCCGAGGATTTCAGCTCCTTCGGCGAGGACATCCGCGAGTACGATGATAGGGGCAACCTGCGCCCGCTCGCGGCCCGCATCAAGGAGGGACTCGTCGTCCTCGAGCCGCATGAGAAGATCAATGGCGAAGCGATCGTGCCGAAAACCAATGCCGAGCTCGTGCGCGACGGCGTCTTCCCCCGGCCGAAGGGCTGGCTCGTCGACACGGACGATGACGGCAGCGCTGTGCTGAGGCAGGCCTGCATCCTCGAACAAGTCAAACTCGGGGACATGACGCAGAAAACGGCCGATACCATCAACGCCGTCAACGTCCGGGCCCAGCGAGACGCCCTCCTCGCGGGGTGCGACTGGACCCAGGCCGCCGACGCGCAGCTCAAGGACGATACAAAGGCGGAGTGGAAGGCCTACCGACAGGCGTTGCGCGACATCACCGAGCAAGGTTCCTTCCCCTCCGGCGAAATCGCTTGGCCTATCCGTCCCGATGGAGTATCTTCCTGACCGTAGAAAGTCATGTTCTTATTTCTTAATGGAGGTCAGTATGAAATCGAAGATCCTGCTTCTCGGCCTGCTAGCCCTCATCCTCGCGAGCTGCCAGCCCAGCGTCTTTCCCGCCATAAAATCCCCCCGTCAGGCTCAGGTTTCCGGCGCCCGAGGGCTCTATCTCAAGACAGAGGCTGGCTCGAAGGCCGTCAGGGACCGCGTCCTCGTCACCGCGACGGCGGCCACCCTTGGCCTCGTCACGTCGACCGGCCTTCCGCAGGACGCTACTTTTCTCGATGACAGCAGCGCGACGGTTGACCTTACCATCAACAAGGCGGCCGAGCTGGACACCGACTACATCCTCTTCGAGGCATCCTACTCCGGCACTGACGCTACCTTCGCGATGAGCCGGATCTCAGGCGCCCTTGCCGCCATTGCCAAGACGCCCGACAACTGGAAGAACGTCTGCGCCTCGGGATCGATCGCGTGGTGGGTGAACTCGGGGGCGATCTACAAGATCGACCTTACCTCCGGAGCTTCTACCGTCGTATCCTCGACCTGGCCGATGTGGGATGTGACCAACTTCAGCACCCAGCCTCAGGAAAAGCCCGTTTTCAGTACAGGGACCTCTTCCTGGTCGGACGACACCTGGCTCTATGTCGATGCCGGTAACAGCCTCTATGCGTTATATGCACCAAACAACCTGTACTTCCAGGCGCTGTGCGTCAAAGCAGACGGAACGCAAATCGACTTCGCGAATAACTACGACTCCTGGCGCTTCTATCTCGGGATTCCTGGAATGGCTGAGACTGTTGCGAACGTTGCGCGCGATGTGAATGGGAACATCTATATTCTGAAGTGCCAGCAGGACAACACCCAGACCTACTGCATCCTCTCCAGCTACGCCGTCACCCTCGACCCCTCGAGCACTGGCGTCCTGCACATGGGCACGACTCCCGTCGCGACCTCCAATGGCGTTTCGAGCTGGCCCTGGCTCGGGAAGATCGGGAAGGGCATCTCCGCCGAGACCAACGTCTGGAGCGACGGCGTCGATACCTGGAAGGTCGGCACTGGCGGCATCCTCACCCGCTACGACACCTCCGCCGTTCCGGTCGCGAACAACAACGGAAACGGCTACATCACGAGCTGGCAGTACTCCGGTGGCAATATCTACGCGGGCCCCTGCTCGAGCTCCCCGGCCGTGAACCTCGTCGAGTTCCTTACCGCGCCCGCCGTATCCGACCCGCCCCTGGTCGACGGCGCGACGAGCTGGAGCGTCAGCGGCGACACCCTGTTCTGGACCGACGCCTCGGGCTCCTGGTATGCGCCGATCAATACTTCCACGGGAACCATTGGCGCGAAATCCGCCTACTCGGGGCAGGTGCAGACGATCACGCAATAGCCTTCGACTCTATGTAAAAAAAGGAGCGCGCATGGACTGGTCAGGATTCGCAGCGATCGTCGAGGGAGTCACTCTTCTTGGCGGCGGCCTGGGTGTTGCAGTCGCCTTCGGCCGCCGCGATCAGAAGATCGTGGACCTCGGAAAGAGCCAAGAGATGATGGCGGAGACCATTAAAGCCCTCGCCTCGCGAGAGCAGCTCCAGACCGTCATCGACCGAGCTTGCGAAGATCGGGATCACGATAACAAGCGAATAGAGGACCTCTTCGAGTCCAGAAACGAGATGCAGGGCGTCCTCATCGAGAACACGGCGATCCTGAACAACATGGCCGAGCAGTTCAAGCGCATGGAGGGGAAGCTCGACCTCGCCCTCTCCGCGCAGGCGGCTTCCGGGAAAAACTGATCTAGGCTATAGCGGCCCTGTCGAGACTTCACGACAAGGAGACCGCATGAACATCAGGACCGCTATCATCGCTTCCAAGCACAAGCTCGTCGACGGCGCCGGCGAGGGGCCCGGCGGCCAGATCGGCCGCGAGTACCTCTCGGCGACCGTCGACCTCCTCGGAAAGGGCTACCGACTCGACGACGATTTCGACGCCGCCGTGTTCAACGAGGGGCACTACCACGCCATCGCCGCCAATGAGGTCATGGCCGAAGTCCCCACCGACGAGGAAGCCCTGGCCCGCATCGCCAGCCTCGAGGAGCAGCTCAGGCAGTACGCGGCGAACGAGGAGGCATTCCGCGAGAACGAGGCCACGCTGAAGAGGGCCCTCGCGGAGAACGCCGCGAAGGTCGCCGATCTCGAGATCCAGCTCGCGCAGTACGCCGAGGCGAAGGCGGCCGAGAAGCCCGTCGCGGAGCCCGAGGGCAGCGAGGCCGGCCTGGCCTCCCAGGAAGGCGCACAGGCCACCGACCCCGCGGCCCAGGCCGGCGCCTAAGGCGAGGGGAGCGCCATGCACGTCCGCATCATCCGCAAGCTCGAGAGTCTCAAGTATCTCCGGGACCCTGGCGCTCCCTTCGACTGGCACAACAACGACGGCAACAACGCCCTGGACAGCCTCGAGGTCTTCGAGGAGGATGGCACCCTCGCCATCCGCACCAGCGTGCAGACCATCGCGAACATGGAGGGCCTCGATCCCGGGGTTCACTTCTCCGACACCATCGTCCCGGGCAAGTTCAGCCTGCGCTACGGCGTCGATCCGCGGTCCTTCCGCTGTCAGCCCTTCGGCATCGTCGGAGCGACTACTCGCAACGGCGATTTGATCATAGCGGAAATAGCCCCCGAAAAGAAAACGGCGGAGAACGATTCCGCGGTCCCCGAGGAGAAGCCGGCGGCGAACCAATTCGCCTCTGGGAAGCCGACAGAGAACGACTCCACGACCGCGACGAACAAATCCCGCTGGCTCGTCCACGATCGAAAGGATCACATCGGCGTCGACACCCGGGTCTGCTGGTCCGCCGGCTGCGTTGTCTTCCAGGACAACAGCGCCCTCGAGGCCTTCAACCTGCTCTGCGCGACCTCCGGCCTCAAGCCCGGCGACCTCATCCCCGCCGAGCTCTTCGAGGAGGTGGACGATTGAGCGAGCCGGTCGGCGAGCTCGAGGAGAGCCCGGGCGTCCTCTCCTGGATGAGGAAGAACGCCAGGATCGCCATCTATACCGGCGTCGGCCTCACCGTGGCCGGCGTCCTCATGGCCGCCGCGATCCTCGTCACCAAGCGATGGGAGGCCGTCGCCCTCGCGACGGCTGAGATCGCCGGGGGCCCTAGCTTGATCGCTGTCGCCCTCGGGGCCAAGGCCTGGCAGGCCCAGGCAGAGAGCCGGGTGACCGTCGCCACGACGGCTGGTGGGCCGCCCTCGCCCCCTCCCGGGGCATAGGAGTATCGATGTGCAGAAAGCTCGTCTTTTTCTTCTTGGCCTTCTCGCTGGCATCGTTCTCGCTGGTGGCGCAGGCTTCGCCCTCGCCAGTGGAGCCGAGCGCCGGCTCAACGCCGACCTTTCCGCAGCCCTCGGCCACAACCGCGACACCCTTGTCGCCCTCCGCCTCGCCCGCGAGTCTTCCGCCCGAGTTTTGGACGACCTGGGCCGCGCTCGCTCTGGGCTTGCAACAGCAGATCGAGCAACAGGAGCGGCTCGCTCAGAGCGCGACCGCCTCGCAGGCCTTATCGCAGAGCGAGAGCGCATCGACAGCCAGCATCGGGATGAGCTTGTCGCAAGCCTCGCAGGCGCTCGGACAAACCTCGACCGCTATCTCGTCTGCAACCGATTCCTCCGCGGCTACTTCGGCGGCGGTGGGCCAGGCGACGGCGGCGGCGGTCCTGACCCAGTCGGACCTTGAGCGCGCGAGGATCGACGCCAAGGCCCTCGGCCTCAAGCTGGGGATCCTCGGCGGCGCAGGCGTGACGTTGGCTCTTGGCGGTACAGCCTTCGCGGTCTACGAGGCGGGAAAGGGCTGGGGCTGGTGGAGATAAGGCCCTAGTCCTTCCGCCCCTCCCCCCACTCCTCCCGCCCGTCCTCGCCCTCCCGCAGATCCGCCTCGTCAACGATGCAGCTGCAGACCGGGCAGACTCCGGCGAGGATGTCATCGAGCTCGAGCGAGCGGCCGCAGGCGGGGGAGAGGATAGTGCTACTGGCCATTGCCCGCGGCGAGGACGATCTCCTCCCGGAACTGGTCGACCGCGATCTCGCCGACGTAGAGCTGCAAGAGAATCCACGCCGACCAAGGTATCGCCCGACGGTTGTCCGCGTCCTCCGAAGCGGTCCACTTCCTGACGGTCCTCGAGTCCACTCCGACGATGCGTGCGGCCGAGCTGCCGGTTATTTCGTTACGCCTCAGGAATTCGCGCAGCTGGTCAGCAGTCGGAACCTCATACATAGACTACCCCCGAAATCGCTTCGATGATCGTGACCTCCTCCTGGATCTCCTTCCCGAGGGCGTCCTCGCTGCCTAGGAGGGCCTGGTATTCGAGGTACTGCAACCCCGCCGCGATAATCTTCGCACGGGCCGCCTTCCGCTTCTCGTTCACTTCGCTCGCAGGGATCCGCAAGCCGTCCTTCGTCGACCTGATTACAAATTTCATCTATCCATCCTTCCCCGAGGGGAGAGGGGGTCCTTGCGGGCCCCCGGCCGGTTACTGGAAAAAGACCGCGTGGTCCTTGCGGACCATGACGGTCTCCTGCTTGAGGGCGGACTTAATCCGGGCCGCGAGCGAGGCGATAAGCACGTCGTCCTCGACCTCGTAGAAGGCCTGGACGAGGTAGACGCGCTCCTCGATGAGCTCGCCCGACTCGGCCTTGTAGCCGCCTGTCGCCACGGTCTCGGTGTAGCCGCCGAAGGC
>JANXYQ010000109.1 GCA_025355995.1 Spirochaetaceae bacterium
GCAGAAGAAGGCGTCGAAGAGGGCGCCTTCGGGTGGATGCCCGCCTCGAAGCGGATCTCATCGGCATAGGCGTTGCCGATGGCCGAGAGGCTCGTCTGGTCCATGATGAAAACGCGGGCCTGGCAGCGCTTCTTGGCGATCAGGCCGGAGAAAGCCTCGAAGTTGAAGTTAGGCGATACTATATCGACGCCTTGGATCAGATAGCCGGGGATGGCCTCGTAGCTCCCCGCGGGGCAAAGGTAGACCTTGCCCATGGACTTGTCGTCGCCGTAGAAAAGCGTTCGGCCGTCCTCGAGCTCGAGGGAGAAGGCCGTAGCGGGCAAGAGCTTCGCCGCGGCGCCGCCGCCCGGCGGCGCGAGCTTCAGCCTGCCCGCCAGCATCAAATGCATCACCAAGTCGAGATCGCCCAAGCCGAATTTCAGGAAGGGGCCGCGCCGCTCGAGGCCGCTGATCGTCTTCCCCGCGACGAGCTCGGCGAAGCGCCCGGGCACGAGGATGCGCAGGACTATGGGGTTCTTCACGGCCGCGCGCGTTATGCGCCGGCCCTCGAGCTCGGGAAAGGCTGACCTCCTCTTAGGGTTGCTCGGGCATTTTCGGCGCCGGGAGGATCAGCTCGAGGCGATAGACGAAGCCCCTCGAGACGTCGACCCTGAGCTCGGCGCCCAGATATTGCGCCATCGAGTCGATGATCTTCCTGCCCAGTCCTCCGCCCTCGGCGGACGAAGCCCCTCCGCCATCGTCGCCTACGCGGAGCGACAGGTTCCGCGTCCCCTCCTCGATCGAGGCCTCGAGGAAGATCCTGCCGCCCTGCCCCGGGGGAAAGGCGTGCTTGACCGAGTTGGCGACCATCTCGTTGATCATCACGCCGAGGTCGATCCCGACGTCGCTGTCGACCTCGACCTCGCTTCCCTTCCAGTCGTAGTCGAAGCTGAAACCCGGGTAGCTCGAGCCGAAGCGCACGAACAGAGCCTCGAGAAAGCGGCTCGCCTTCAGCGAGTTGAGGGCCTCCGAGGGATCGGCGCTCGAGCGCGAGCGGAGGGACACGAGGCTCGAAACCATCTGGAGGTTGTTCTTCACCCGATGGTCGATCTCCCTGAGCATCGTCTCGCGGAGCCGGCGAAGTCGACGCTCAGAGGCCGCCGTCGCCGCGTAGCCGCTAAATCCACTTTCGGTCGGGTAGGAAGTTATGGAGCGAGCGAAGCGGCCGTATTCCATCCAGAAGCGCACAACCTCAAAGAAGAACCGCGGTGTCTACTACGTTCAGTTTCGCGATCCCGAGACCTCCAAGTATATGACAGCCGTCTCATCGGGGAAGTCCACATCCACCAAGGAATGATCAAGTTCTTTACTTCGAGGGGCAGATAGCAGACCCCCACGGCCATGCCCCACGCTCCTCCCCATATTCGCCAATACCGGAATACGGCAATGGCGCCTTTCATACCGACCGAACTAAAATCAGGGTTTATTTTAGTCGATGCTCATTGGGATTCCAGGACCGTATCTCGCCGCGCTGCCTTACATTCTGTCAATGCCATTGCCAATCTGCAACCTCTGGTCTATACGCTCTGGCTATAGATACTACCGAGCCGTACCCGGGTCATTACATCTCTTTTATTAGACACAATCTGCATTTATGAGTATTATATTTTACGTTATGTCAAAGACTACTACCCACTTATTGCCCGCAGCCCAGCGTAGACTCTCAGTGTTGGGTGAGAATCTCCGCTTGGCGCGCCTCCGACGTGAGCTTAGTGCTGAGATGGTCGCCGAGCGGGCGGGCATCAGCAGACAGACCCTGAGCAGCCTTGAGAACGGTTCCGGGTCTGTCTCGATGGCTACCTATGTCCAGGTCCTTTTCGTGCTCGGCCTAGAGAAGGACCTGGAGGCTCTCGCTCGGGATGATGAGCTTGGGCGCGCTCTCCAGGACGCGAAGCTCACGACTCGCAAGCGCGCCCGCAAGGCGAAGCCGAAGGACGCGCAATGAGTAAGGAGCCGCGAAGTATCGAGGTCTATGCCGATTGGATAGGCCTTAAAGGAGCTACCCGCCTTGGTACCCTGGTTGTCAACGACACGCGGGGCAAGGAGGTCTTCTCCTTCGAGTACGACGAAGCCTGGCTTCACCGAGAAGATGGACGAATCCTCGATCCCGATTTGCAGCTCTATAAGGGACCGCAGTACGTGAGGATGGAGAAGCCTAACTTCGGCCTCTTTCTCGACTCATCTCCCGATCGTTGGGGACGCGTCCTTATGAACCGGCGCGAGGCTATCGTCGCGCGTAAGGAAGGCCGATCCGCTCGAAGGCTCGGCGAGTCGGACTATCTCCTCGGCGTATACGACAAGAACCGCAAGGGCGCTCTGCGCTTCAAGGAGTCAGGCCGCGATGTCTTTCAGAGCGCCGATCAATCCATGGCCGCTCCGCCGTGGTCCACGTTGCGCGATCTCGAATACGCTAGCTATCTGGCCGAGCACGAGGAGAAAGACGAGAAGCTCGATCCATGGCTCGCCATGCTGATCGCGCCTGGCTCCTCGCTTGGCGGCGCGAGGCCCAAAGCGAGCGTAGCCGACGAGCGGGGCGAACTCTGGATAGCCAAGTTCCCGGCAAGAACGATGAGCGGGACTCAGGCGCATGGGAGATGCTCGCCGCCGAGCTCGCTCATGCAGCTGGCATCGAGATGAGCGAATGCAGGCTCGAATCCCTCTCGAAGCGCGGCTCGACCTTCCTTACCAAGCGCTTCGATCGGATAGGAGAGGGCCGCGTCCACTTCGCGTCTGCCATGACGCTCCTTGGCCGAAACGATGGCAATGACGCCGTGACAGGGGGAGCTATCTCGAACTCGTGGACTTCATCATGCGCCATGGCTCTCGTCCCGAGGCCGACCTGCGCCAGCTCTGGGGACGTATTGTTTTCTCCATCGCGGTGGCCAACACCGACGACCATCTCTGCAACCATGGCTTCCTCCTCGAGGAGAGGGGATGGCGGCTCTCCCCTGCCGACGACATCAACCCATCGCCGGATCCTAGCGGCCTCTCCCTCGCCATCGACGAGCACGATAACTCGCTGGATTTCGGGCTCGCTCTCTCCGTCGCGAAGTACTTCAGGCTAACGGGAAAGGAGGCACAGTCGATCATCGATGCAACGAGGGCGCTCGTGGCTACCTGGCGCGAGAGAGCACGCGCCCATGGTATCGCCAGGAGCGAGATCGCAGGTATGGAAGGAGCTTTCGTGTCTCGCTGACGCAGATCATTCCCGTCGCCAATCCAAGACCAGTGGGTGACAGGTTCGGCCAACCGGGGCGCATTCTGGTCCGGCTGGCCGAACATAACTAATAGACCATGCTGAGAGTTCCTTCAGGCAGAACGCCGTGCGTTGCTCAGATTCCCTTCAACAGGTCCGCAAACCCGGCCGGGTCTTCCAGGGGCGTCACGTGGCCTCCGTCGGCCTCGATCCGTCTAGCTCCAGGTATGCCTTCAGCCAAAAGGCGACTGGCCCGACGGTTCTCGCTCCAGTCCCACAGGCCATCAATTACCAAAGTGGGCAGCTTCACCTCAGCGAGTCGAGACAGAGCCGGAGCTTCCGGGGGCTGGGCATCGGTTAAGAAAAAGGTGCCCCTCTCGACGTAAATACGGTTCATGACCGAAGCCAGTCGGCGGGTTTCCTGGATTGCCGGAGAGAACTGGGCCTTGTCTCTATCGGGGCCATCGAACCAAATCCTCAGCTGGAGCTCGGAGGCGGCAGCCTGATCCCCCGCCTGGACCGCGGTGATCATCTCCACAAGGAGGTGAGGCATATCGCCCTGGGGCTGCCAGCCCGACGGTGAGGCGTTGACCAAGGTGAGTGACCGCACCCGGGTTGGGTGCTCCAGAGCAAAGTCGAGGGCCTGCTGGCCTCCATTGGAGCAGCCCACGAGATGGAAGGTCTCAAGGCCTAGGGCGTCGACGACGGCGGCCAGTTCTTGGCGGCGGCCCACGGGGCCTTTAACGGGGTCGGAGCGGCCGTAGCCCAGCTTGTCGTAGGCCACCGTCTGGTTGCGGGTCGCAAGCCGTGCCCGTACGCCGTCCCACATTCGCCCGTCCACAAAGTCGGCATGGACGAACACAATGGCGGGGCCGGTCCCCTCGGAATCAGCGTGGATCCGGCCGTAGCCGGGAAGATCGAGATTATGGATCATGGTAACTCCTTGATGGTATAGTCGATCAGGGTGGGTGACATCTTGCGTCACCCACCTTCATCTTTTTCAAAAAAAGGAGGACGCCCTGCGAGCCGATCGACTCATCTCCCTGATTCTAGCCCTGCAGGACCAAGGGAAGACCACCGCATCCCTCCTGGCTGGCGCCCTGGGTGTCAGCCGCAGGACTATACTGCGCGACATCGATGCCCTGTCCTCCTCGGGGGTGCCCGTTCTGGCCGAAGGCGGACCCGGCGGTGGTATCTGGCTCGATCCGGCCTACCGCACATCTCTGACGGGCATGAAGGAGACCGAGCTGCGGACCCTGCTGGTGGCTGGAGACGCTCGGCTTCTCGACGACCTAGGCTGGGGACAGGCATTTCGCGAGACTCAAGCCAAGCTGCGGGCCTCGGTGCCGCGCCGGTTTGAACCTGGAGTGAATCAGCTGCGACGACGCCTCTTCATCGACTCCCGGTGGTGGTGGCACGAGGCGGGTGAACCGAATCTCGAGGCCCTCCAGGCCGCCGTGTGGGAAGACCGAGTGATCGAGGGCGAATATCAGACCTGGGAAGGCAACACCAAGGCCGTTCGGCTCGAGGCCTACGGACTGGCCGCAAAGGCAGGCCTCTGGTACTTCGTAGGTCGACGGGAAGGGGAATGGCGCACCTACCGGGTGTCGCGATTCGGGCTCCTCCGAGCATCCGGGGCCTTTGCCCGGGACCCTCAGTTTGACCTCTCGACCTGGTGGCCCGCCCACAGCGCCGAGTTCGCGGGAGAAATGGCGGGGTTCCGATTTTCCCTGGGCCTCCCGGAAAACCAGCTGCGGTATCTGCGAGGCATCGCGCCAGGCCGCGTCGAAGTGGTCGGGGCCTGGGAAAGAAAGGGTTGGGTCAGAGTCGACGTGGGACTCGACTCGTCGCTCTACGCCGAACTGGTCATCGTGGGCCTCGGTAGCCAATGCGCGATCCTCGACAACCCGGAGCTGGCCAAAGCGGTGGTCCAGCGATGCCGAGAGGGGTTGGCCACCCACGAAGAATCGCCCTGATGGGGGTGGCTAGGGAAATTCCTCTAGCCTGGCCGATTTTATTCACAGGAGTTGAAGGCGAAGCGATCAGCCTTCCAGAGTCCTTGATAAGCGAGGCAATGTTCTTGCCGACCCTAGCCTCGAATCCCTCGCACCTCGCCGATAGCGTCTTGTGCCGTCTCCGATAACGACCAGCCAGTAGTTCCTCCTTGCCTGTTGTTGAAGATGCAGGTTCATTTCACTCTGGCAATTCGACCTAGACGCAGACGTAATTACGAAGGTAACTGTGACTTTTACTGTGACTTTCAGCCCCCATGGACTGAGACTAAGTCATGCATTCCCTTGCGAGGCGGTGCAAGCCATGATATGTTTCCACCCAGTCACAGCAGGGGTTTCCGCAAACGCAAGCAAATGGATGCGAGTATGTTTACAGTGTTCTCAATCTATAGGTCGGGGGTTCGAATCCCCCATTCTCCACCGAATAACAAGCCGCCTGTTGGCGGCTTGTTCATTTTTTGGACAAAAGGGAGGGCGCGGCTGCGATAGCGGGCACTACAATCCATTCCATTCGGCAAACCGAGCCGATGGCGAGGTATGTCGGCGAGAACGAAGCCTGGCGAAGCGTTAGGCGCGGACGCGGTCCGGAAGCCAAGGGCAGGATGCCCGAGGCTGGAGGGCGAATCCTTAATCGGGAAAGCCTATGGCAATAAAACGAGAATCTTCATTTCGCTTAATTTGGCTTCAGATTCGATATGCCGCGCTGTACTTTATGAAGCCCTAGTTCTCTCGTAACTCGGCGAATGGATCGAGATGCAAAATCTTTCCCCCGTCTCGACTTCGCCGGGGAAATAGTTGCTCGCTAAGCCTTGCCCATCGCCTAACCCAGAGGCGAAGGTTCCCGCTTATCAATCATCGAAGCGGCTGGACCCCTGATCGAAATTGGAAAGCTGCGATTTCCATACCTCTATTACCCTCGGCCATCGGCTAGCGGTACATAGGCCGACAGGCTTGAGTTCCAGCAATGGCCTCAGCATGGCTTCGATCAGCCTCGTCTTTTCGATCTCGCATTCTCGCACGACAATCGCTATCCACCCGAATTCGACGAGACACCGGGATTGGCGTCGGTCGAGCAGCGCGGCAGTACAATATCCGGACTCCCAGGTAGCCCGCGCCCGCCTAGGACGAACCGAAAGCCTTGCCCATGGAGGCTCGAGCGGAAGGCCAGCTCTGGCGCTGCATTCGCGCTCTTGCACGCCTTCATTATGTGAGAGCGCGCAGAAACTAAGGAGGAGCGGATCACAATCTATCAAGGTAATTGAGACTCCGAAGCGATTGAAGTCCATTCTCGAATCACGATTCAAGGCCAAAATCCGCCTTCATTAGCCCCCCGCCCCCTGATCCCCTTGTCCAGTTCGAACATGAGTTCGTTCGCCTTGCCCTTCCCCGCAGATCGAGGCGGCATCTGCAGCAGGACTTCGCGCACTTCGGGAGGCGCGCGATCGATCGCCCGACGGATCTCGTCGTGGGCGATTTTTTGATCGCCTGCACTATCCAGCTCGAGGGCAAGCGCGGCATAGGCAGCCGGGCCGACGATGTGCTTGGTCTGGGCGACGTCGGCAAGCGGATGGGTGTAGGCGCTCGAGGCGGCGAGGCAGGCGGCGGTTGCGGCCGCCGTAGCCGCGGGATCGGCGGCTACGCGCGCGGCGGCGAGGGCAGCCATGGCGAGCCTCCGCAGGGCGGCGGTGCGCCTTTCGCCGGCGGCGAATATCCTGATGCCTTCGATCGCCGCGCGCGGCCGAGGATCGGACTCGACGCGCCCCTCGTACACCGAAAGCGCCCTCTCGGCACAGTCCGCCGCCCAGGTTCCGATCGCCCTGAGCTGGTCCAAGCTCAGCGCGATCGAATCAGCCTTGGATACCATCCTTCATCTCCTCGCGTCGCCAAGAAATGGAAAATCAAGTAAAATACTCATAGTATTAGGCAAACATCTTCTTTGCCCGAGCCTTATATTGCGAGTGAATAAATTAGGTTGTCTATCGCCCGGCGGGTTATTGTTTGGGAGTACGGCCTAATTAGCATATCGAAGCGAGGAGGAATCGCGATGCAGAAACGCGCATTGGGGAATAGCGGCCTAGAAGTGTCAGCCCTCGGGCTCGGATGCATGGGACTGAACTTCTCCTACCCGCCATTCCCAGAAAAAAAGGAGATGATCTCGCTCATCCGGTCGGCCGTCGAGCGCGGCGTCACCTTCTTCGACACGGCCGAGGCATACGGTCCCCATACGAACGAGGAGCTCGTGGGCGAAGCGCTTGCACCTTTTCGCGGACAGGTGGTCATCGCCACGAAGTTCGGGTTCAACTTCGGTCCCAGAGGCGAACAGACGGGCCAGAACAGCCGGCCCGAGCACATCAGGGAAGTCGCCGAAGCCTCCCTGAAGCGGCTCAGGATAGATGCCATCGATCTCTTCTACCAGCATCGGGTCGACACGAGCGTGCCGATCGAAGAGGTTGCCGGTACGGTCAAGGACCTGATCAAGGAAGGCAAGGTCAAGCACTTCGGCCTTTCAGAGGCAGGCGTCCAGACCATCCGCCGTGCGCATGCCGTACAGAGCGTGACGGCCCTCCACAGCGAGTACTCGCTGTGGTTCAGGCGCCCGGAAGAGGAAGTGATTCCTGCGCTCGAGGAACTCGGGATCGGATTCGTTCCCTTCAGTCCGCTCGGGAAGGGCTTCCTTACGGGCAAGATAGACGAGACAACCAAGTTCGACAGCTCGGACTTCCGCAGCATCGTCCCCAGGTTCACGCCGGAGGCCAGGAAGGCCAACGAACCCCTGGTCGAATTGCTCCGCGCGATCGCCGAGAGGAAGAGGGCCACGCCGGCCCAGTTAGCGCTAGCCTGGCTCCTCGCGCGGAAGCCGTGGATCGTTCCCATCCCGGGGACCAAGAAACTCGACCGCCTCGAAGAGAACCTAGGTGCGGCCGACGTCGAGCTCACCGCCGATGATCTGCGCGAGATCGAGGCCGCAGCCTCGACCATCAAGATACAAGGCGCCAGGTACCCCGAACAACTGGAGAAGAGAACCGGCCTGTGAGGCAATGGCTTCCGGCTAGCGGAGTTACGAGGAGAACGAGATGCAAAGGCGAACATTGGGAACAGGTCATGTCGCCCTGGAAGTCTCGGCCTTGGGGTTGGGCTGCATGGGTATGAGCTCATCCTATGGGCCAGCCGGCGATAAAAAGGAAATGATCGCGCTTATCCGCGTGGCCGTGGACCGAGGGGTGACCTTCTTCGATACCGCCGAAGCCTATGGCCCCTTCGCCAACGAGGAATTGGTCGGTGAAGCGCTCGCGCCGGTACGGGACAAAGTAGTGATCGCCACCAAGTTCGGCTTCAATATCGACCCGGATACAGGCGAGCGGCGTGCCGGAGTTGCTAGCCGCCCCGAACGCATCAGGAGGGCCGTGGAAGGCTCGCTGAAGCGCCTCGGGCTGGAGGCGATCGACATCCTCTACCAGCATCGCGTCGATCCAGCCGTGCCGATAGAGGAAGTCGCCGGTGCGGTCAAGGACCTGATCGCGCAAGGCAAGGTCAAGCGCTTCGGTCTTTCAGAAGCCGGAGCGCAGACGATTCGTCGCGCTCACGCAGTACAGCCTATCACCGCGGTCCAGAGCGAATACTCGCTGTGGTGGCGAGGCCCAGAGACCGAGATCCTGACGACCCTGGAAGAACTCGGGATCGGCTTCGTGTGCTTCAGTCCGCTGGGCGCGGGCTTCCTCACGGGCAAGATCGACGAGACTACCGCCTTCGACAAGACCGACTTCCGTACAATGGTTCCGCGCTTCGCGCCGGATGCGCTCAAAGGCAATATGGCTTTGGTCGAGCTGGTCCGCGCGGTAGCCGTCAGGAAAGGCGCTACTCCCGCCCAGGTCGCCCCCGCTTGGCTGCTCGCGAAGAGGCCCTGGATCGTGCCCATTCCAGGTACTACGAAGCCGCACCGACTTCTAGAGAACCTCGGGGCGACCGGAGTCGATCTCACCGTCAACGACCTAACCGAAATCGAAGTCGCGCTTTCAAGGATCTCGCTGAAGGGAGCCCGGCTCCCTGAGAGCGCGCTTAAGTTGACGGGGCTATAGATGAAGATCTTGATTGCGTACTATTCACGCAAGGGGAACAACTACGTGGGCGGCAGCGAAAAGAATCTGCCGGTCGGCAACACGGAGATCGCCGCGCTCGTCATCCAGAAGCTCGTGGGCGGCGACACCTTCAAGATCGAACCCGTTAAGGACTATCCCGAAGGCTACGACGATACGACGCGCGTGGCTCGTCAAGAGCAACGTCAGAATGCGAGGCCCCGGATCGTCGGGCGAGTGGACGATATGGACGAGTACGACCTGGTCCTCCTCGGCTATCCGAACTGGTGGGGAACGATGCCGATGCCGGTCTTCGCCTTCTTGGAGGCCTACGACTTCTCCGGCAAGACGATCCTGCCCTTCTGCACTCATGAGGGAAGCGGATTGGGCCATAGCGAGAGCGACATCAAGAGGCTCTGCCCGGCGACCACGATCGGGAAAGGACTCGCGATCCAAGGCGGGCGCGTTCAGAAGGCCGAGAGCGCAATCTCGGCCTGGCTCCAGGAAGCGGGAGCGTCGGAGGGAGGCGCAGGGTCGTGAAAGATCCCATAGAACAGTCGAAGGATGCGGCCGCCCTGGCCAAGCTGCCCAAGGCCTACGCGCCGCACGACGGCAGCTTCGAGCCTCGTAATCCCGGAGTGCATGCGATTCGTCGCTCGCGGACAAATGCCGAGCTTGCGCATGGGGTGCAGAAATCGGCCTTATGCATCGTCGCGCGAAGAGCGTGATGCTGGGGCGGGAGGTCTTCGAGTACGACGCGACGCGCATGATCGCATTCTCCGTCGACGTACCTGTGGCTACTCGGCATACTCGAGCGAGTCCCGCTGAGCCCTTCCTTTGCCTAATGCTCGATCTCGATCCCAAGAGGATTGCCGAACTCGTCATGAGGGTCTTCCCGCATGGCCTACCTCGCGTCCCCGATTCTGGAGCGGTCTGCGTCGCCCAGGCTGGTAGAGCTGATGGCAGAGCCCGGAGACGCGAAACTCCTCGCTCCGCTCGCCATCGACGAGATTCTCATTCGGCTGCTGTGCCTCCGGGAGGCCAGAAGCCTGACGATTTCCAAGATGATGGACGCAGGATCCGCAGGTCAGCGCAGCTACCGCCGAGTAGTCGCCGCCTGGAATCGAGTCTGGGATCGCTTGCCGACTCAGCCAAGCTCGAACGAGGCCATGCTGGCAATGCCTTCGCCCTCGTACGCGAAATACAGAGATTGGATCCCGTCGGGAATCGCGATTTTCGCCGAATACTCCTTCCAGACGTTCGTGAAATCGACGGGTATCCTGCCCAGCGCCGGGCCGTCCCAGGATGAACGCAGCTCGAAGTCGCCCTTGCAGTAACCCCGCGCCGTGATCATCACGTTCCGGACGCCGCGGCAGTCGAAGTACTTGAAGCCGGCGACGGCGCCACTCATCATATTCGCGATGTAGCCGGGCTCCTCGTCCCCGTCGCGGCCGTCCTGGGTGATCTTAGGATAACGATTGTCCATGTACGCCCCGTGTGCGGTGTACATGGACTCTTCCTTGCAGAAGAGATTGCAGGCTATGTAGGCGGGATACTCTCCACGCCCGGCCAGGGGTCCTCCGGGACCGCAGGAGCTAATCTCGGCCTGGGGGATCGAGCCGTCCTCGCGGAACCGGATCCGCTCCATGCAGCCCTGCCTGCTGAAGCAGCCGCCGTTCGTGTGGCGGTGGTAGAAGACGTACCAGTCCCCGGCTATCTCGACGATGCTGCCGTGATTGTTCCCGCCATAGTACATCGGCTTGTCCGCGCTCTTGTAGGAGTCTATGCCGATGTCGTTGTTGCTGATGACCACGCCTCGATAGGTGAAGCCCCCTGTCGGGCTCGAGCTCGTGGCGTAGCACAGCTCGTGCATCACGATGGAGGAGTAGATGAAGTAATAGCCGTCCCCCCGCCTGCGCATGGAGGGGGCCTCGAAGAACTCGTGCCCCCCGAAGCCCGAGAGCGCGCTGTATGGCTCGCTCGGCGCGATGAAGACCGGCTCCTCGAGGATCGTGAGCATGTCCGGGCCGAGGACGGTGGCCATCGGCCCGCTTCTCGAGCGGTCGCCCCTCATGCAGAATCCCGTATAGAGGTAGGTCCGCTCAGCCTCCGTCAGGACTCCAGGGTCGAACTGAGGCTGGTCCCCCGCCCTCTCGCCCAGCCGCGTCCCGTCCGCGTGGCGCACGTAGCCGTAGAACTCGTAGGCTCCGGCCGGACTGTCGCTTACCGCCACCGAGACGATCGATACCTTGTCGAGGACGTAGTAGAGATAGTAGCGTCCGTCCGGTCCGACCGTGACGTCGGGGGCGTACAGGCACATGCTAGCGTCAGGGTTAAGCGGATCGTCGGTTTTCTTGTAGATGACGCCTTCGTAGCGCCAGTCCCCGAGGTCTCCGACCGGCGCCGACCAGCATGCGTAGTCGTTCAGGCAGAACGCGTGGCCATTGAAGCGATCGTGGGATCCGTATACGTAGACGCGATCGCCGAAGACGTGGGGCTCTCCGTCCGGGATATATTCCCAGGAAGGCAGATAGGGATTGCATATTCGCTCACACATGATGGGTATCAGCCTATCGCATCGATGTCATGCTCGTCGAGGCATCTCCACTTCTATGCCCTCTTTCGTGACCTGCCTGATCCGGTCGTAGATGCGGAGCGATAGCTCCCCGCCCTCCAGGATGGCGAATCGGGACCTGTCGCCGTCGACGTCCACCGACAAGAGGGAGCCCTTGTAGGAAATCTTGAAGCGAAAAGCCTTCCATCGCGTCGGGATCGATGGATTGAGGATGAGCGTCTCCGCGTCGGTCCGGAGGCCCCCGAAGCCCGAGACCATGCCGGCCCACACCCCGGCGGCCGAGGAGGAATGGATGCCCTGCTCCGTGTTGCGGTTGTAGTTGTCGAGGTCCAGCCGCGCCGCGTAGGCGAGGAAGTCGTAGGCCTCCTGGGATTTCCCGAGCTCGGCCGCCAGGATCGAGTGCAGGGAGGGCGACAGGGACGACTCGTGGCTGGTGCGCTCCTCGTAGAACTCGTAGTTCTTGCGTTTTTCCTCCATCGTGAAATCCTGGCTGAAGAAGTACGGCAGGTTGAGGAAGTCGGGCTGCTTGAGCATGTTCATGCGGAAGAGCCTGATGTAGGCCCAGTGCTTGTATATCGGGACCTCCGACATGGGAATGCTCTTCACGTCGACGTGCGGGAGGTCGAAGTACCCGTCGTGCTGCTCGTAGACGCCGGTCTCCTCATCCTTGAGGATGCGCATCTTCTCGGCCATCCGCTTCCATTCCCTCGGCTCTTCGGGACGGAGCCTCACCTTGGCGATCGCTTCCCTATGCAGCTCCGGCGCCACGGCTTCCATCTCGGCGAGGACCTCGAGCGCGTACTCGAACATCTTCTTTCCGAGGTAGTTCGTGTAGCAGTTGTTGTTCACCATCATGTGGAACTCATCCGGTCCCATGACGCCGTAGAAGCCGAAGTCGCCCTTCTTCGGGCTCCAGCCGCCCGCGCTCGCCATGCAGCGGCACATCTGGAGCAGCATCTCGATGCCCTCGCGGTAGAGGAAGGCCTTGTCCCCGCACACTCGATCGTAGTGCCAGATTGCGTAATAGATCGCCCCGTTCTGGTGGATCTCGAGGTCGACGTGCTGCCAAGTGCCCGAGTCCTCGTAGCCGGTGATGGTCGAGAAGGGATAGCGGGCGCCTTCCAGGTCGATACGTTTCGCGTTCTCGATGGCCCGCGGCAGATAATGATAGCGGTACATCAGGAGCTTGCGCGCGATCTTGGGATCGAGGAACATGTACATGCGGTGGCAGTAGACCTCGGTATCCCAGAAGTTCACGCCGGAATAGACTTCGCCGCCGAGCTTGCACAGGACATTCCGTCGATCGCTCTCGCCGTGATAGTTGATGTACATCGCGAACAGCGAGTAGCGCACGCCCTGCTGCATCTCGGGATCGCCGTCGATCTCGATGTCCATACGGTCCCAGAAGCTCGACCAGCCGAGGCGATGCTGGGCGAGGGCCTGGTCGAAGCCGATCCCGGCGAGGCTATCCGCGAGCGAGAGGCCGGCGTTCCATACCCGCTCGGGTTCCTGGGTCTGCTCCCAATGATTGACCGCCATCTTCTCGAATACGGTCGAAAGCCCCCGCGTGAGCTTGAGGGTGGTCTCGGTCCCGATGAATTTTTTGCGCTCGACGAGGGCCGGGGCGATACTCTGGTTCGCCGCGACGCGGAAGCTAGAGAAGAGGCGGCAGCCGCTCCTTTGGGTTCGGGCCTGGATGGCGCAGAGCTCCCCGACTCGCCCGCTGCGCTCGGGCACCCAGAAGTTCGTCTGCGGCGCCGAATGTCCTTTGCCGGCGCTGGCGCCGGAGCCCTGGGTCTGATCCCAGCCCGCCGCGAGCTCATAGACCGTATCGAAGTCCAGGCCCGAGAGTATCTTCACCTCGCCGGAGAAATCCAGGGGTTCGAGGACGATGCGCTGGCATCCGAGGGCAGTGGCCTGAAGGTCGGTGAAGCGCATGAACTCGAGCCTTAGCCGCTTTCCGCTCCGCGTGGTCCAGACGAACTCGCGCTTCAGGGTGGCTTCGCGGAGATCTAGCGTGCGCTTGAAGTCGGAGAATTCGGAGGTCGCCAGGTCGAGGGTCTCGCCGTCGAGCGTTATGCGAGCGTAGAGCCAGTCTACGGCCGTGATCATAGCCGCCACTTCGTTCACGAAACCCTTGAAGACCTGCGGATATTTGACGTCCAGCATCTCGTAGAGCTGGCTGAAATAGCTTCCGAGCAAATGGTCGCCGGAATATCCTTCCTCGAAGTAGCCGCGGACGGACTGAAACTCGTTCGCCAGGGAGAAGATGGACTCGGAGAGGCGCTGCTTGGCGGGGTCGAAGCCCTCCTCGACGACCAGCCAGGGATCGATCTTGAAATACTTCTCCGAAGTCTTGAATAGATGCATTCGTCGCTCCTACTGGTTCATTCGTGCGAGAACGTCCGACAAAGTCCCTTGAAACGGCCCGGGCGTCTCCATCTTGATCGAGACGAGGGCGGCCGCGAATCCCAGGGAGTCGGCGACGTCGTGATCGTTCCTGCGGGCGAGGTAGGCGGCGAAGGTCGTATCGCCTCGGCCGGTACGGCCCACGGTGCTCCGGTTCGTGAATTTCTGGTAATAGGTCTTCCCGCGGACGCGGGCGAGCGCTCCGTCCGCGCTGGTGATGACCGTCTCCGGGCAGCCCCAGGACTCGAAAATTTTGGCCGCCTCTTCGAGGTCCTCAGTGCCGGTGAGGACCTTGGCCTCCACGATGTCCAGTTTGACCTTGCTCATCAGGGCGACAATTTCCCGCTTCAGCGGGACGTCCTTGAAAAGGATGTCCCGGCCGATCGGATCCACTTGGCGGACGAAGCTCTGCATGTCCGCCGAGAGCGCGTAGCCGAGGTCGTGCAGGCCGCGCATGAAATCCAGGCTGAACTCCTGGTCGGAGATCCCGGCGAGATGGAGGTTGCGCGTCGCGATCGTCGGCATGTCCTCGAGAGCAAAGGGGCCGGAGCTTCGCCTGATCTTCAGGATGCGCTCGTCCACGTTGGGCGTCGGATGGATGACGACGGCGTAGGTCGTCACCTTGGAAGGAACCACGAAGGTCTCGACGCCCAGGTCCTTGAACGGTTTCAGTATCCCCTCGTCCGCCTGCGCGATCTTGGTGACGACGGCGACCCTCGCCCCGATGCGCGCCGCGGCGATCGCGCCGCAGAGGACCGCGCTGCCCGGCGCGACGACCGTCTCGCCTCCGTACGGCGTTATCTCGTCGTAGCACATGTGCCCGACGAAGGCGATGTCGAATTCTTTCAAGCGATACTCCTCGATCGCCGGCTCATCCCTTGATCGCGCCGGCGGTGACGCCGAGCGTGATGCGGCGTTGGAATAGGAGGAAGACCAGCAGGGGAACCGACATGGCGATCACGAGGGCGGCGCTCAGGATAGGCACGCGGAGCCCATACTGGCCTCTCAGCACCGCTATCCCGACGGTTACGGTCCGAAGCGATTCCTGTTGCAGGATGAGCATGGAGAATGGCAGCTCGTTCCACATGGATTGAAAGCCGATGATCGAGAGGGTCGCCACCATCGGCATGGCCATGGGCGCCATCACGCTCCAGAGGATACGGTATTGGGACGCGCCGTCGATGCGGGCCGCCTCGACGAGCTCGTAGGGCATATCCGTGAAGTAGGTCGTCATGATGTAGGTCCCGAAGGGAGCGAAATAGGAAATCCAGGCGAGGATCACGCCCAAGCCCGTATTCGTAAGGTGGATGAGCGATATCAGTTTGGACACCTGCGTGGCCAGGAGGAGCTGCGGGAAGATCGACATGAACAGCACGAGGAGGAAGATGGGCCTGCGGAAGGCGAAGCGCATCTTGCCGAAGGCGTAGCCCGCCATGACGCAGATGACGACGTATGTCGCGACCCCGATGGGCACGAAAGTAAGGCTATTCGCGGTGAACCGGAGAAGGTGGCCGCTGATGGCCGCATACTTGTAGTTCTCCAGGGTCGGCGCCTGAGGCAGCAGGAGGGGGTTGATCGTATACTCGTTGATGGGCTTGAGGCTGGCGCTCACGACGTTGTACAGGGGCAGGACCGATGCGACCACGAGGAGGAGCATGAAGGCCTGGACCGCGATCCGAGTGCCTGGGCCGAAAGACGAGGCTTTCCTCATGCGTCCCTCCTCTTCATGAGCCTTATCTGGGCGATAGAGATCAGGGCGCAGAAGAAGAAGAGGACGACCGACCACGCGCTGGAATAGCCGACCTTGAATTTCGAGAAGCCCGTGATGAAAATGCCGTACTCCAAGGTGAAGGTGCTATAACCCGGTCCGCCCTGAGTGAGGGTGTGTATGAAGGAGAACATGCGGGCGAAGACCTCGATGAAGTTGAAGACCACCCAGAACTCGAGCGCGAAGCGGACGCTCGGGATGGTAACCTTGAACATGGTGCGCCAGAAGCCCGCGCCGTCGATGAGGGCGGCCTCGTAGATCGAACTGTCGATGCCATTCATCGCGGCGAGGAAGTAGATCAGGCCGAAGCCCAAGTGCAGGAATACGACGAGGAGGAAGCCGACCGTGTTTATTGCGATGATGGGCGTGATCAGGAAGCGGACGGTCGATCCGGTGAAATACCTGATCAACATGTTAAGCGCCCCCTCGTCGCGAAGGTAGATCGAGAAGATTACGCCCATGAGCACGTACCCGAGGAGGTTCGGGATATAGAGGATCGCCCGATAGGCCTTCCATCCCCCGATCCCCTCGCGCAGGAAGGCCGCGATGAGGATGGTCACGATCGTGCTGAGAGGTATGTACAGGACCATGAGGGCGGTGTTCTTGATCGAGGTCCAAAACTGCCCGTCGGCGATCATCGTCCTGTAGTTGGCCAGGCCGATCCACTTCCAAGGTCCGTAGCCCTTCCACTCCGTAAAGCTGGTGATGACGTTCATCACGACTGGATAGATCATGAACGCTGCAAGCAGCGCGAGGAGGGGCGCCAGGAATATGTAGGGGGCGGCGCCGTCCCTCTCTAGGCCTCGACGATGACTCATGCGCATTCTCCAGGCGGTAGAAAGGACGGGACCCGAGGCTATCATGCCGAAGGCCCCGTCCTTTCGAGGGATAGGACGGAATCGCGGGAAATTACTTCGTGACGAGCTTCTGGTACTCGGCGATGAAGTCGTCGATGGAGATCTCGCCCGTGACGAAGGCGCGATCGCAGAGCCGGTTCGCGTCATCCTCGTAGCCGTTGTAGCCCAGCGGGATGTAGTCCTTCTGGCCGCTCTTGAGGTAGTTCTGGATGACCTTCAGGACGGGGTAGGCCGAAGCGCCGCCGCCGGCCGCGGTGTTGGGGGAAAGGGAACCGGTGGCCGCGGCGTAGGTCTTGGCGCCCTCGCCGGTCGAGACGAATTTGACGTAGGCGGCGGCGAGCTTCTGGTTTTTGGCCCACTTCATGACGCCATAGCCGATGCCCGCGCCCTGCATGACCTGCTGGTCCTTGTACTTGGTGTCGGGGAAGTTGATCGCGGGGAAATAGCCCACGTTCGCGGCGCCGAATCCGTCGGAGAAGGCCTTCCAGTTGCCTACGTCGGAGAGGAGGCCCACGAAGATCGCCCCGTTGCCGGCCGCGAATTTGTCGATGCTATCCATGAAATAGGGGCGGGAGAAGCCGTCCTTCTCGAGGTAGCCCTTGTCGACGAGGGTCTTGACGAAGGCCGCGCTCTCCTTGAACACCGGGTTGTCGAACTTCTGGGTACCGTCGAAGAGGCCGGCGACGTTCGGGCCGTAGACGGTAGCCGCCTGGGCGCGAAGGAAGAAATCGATGGTGTAGGTCTGGCCGGTCGTGACGGGAACGAGGCCGGCGGCCTGGAGCTTGGCGCAGGCGGCGAGGAAATCGGCGGCGGCCTTAGGCGCCTTTTCCGGATCCAGTCCCGCTTTCTTGAATGCGGCCTTGTTGTAGTAGATACCGAAGCCCTGCATGGTCAGGGGCATGACCTTCAGCTTCCCGCCGACCGAGCACATCTCGATGCTGGCCGCGGTGAACTGGCCCTTCACGTCCTTGACGTAGGAATCGAGGTCGCTGATGATGTCGGCGAAGCCCTCGACGCGCGCGCCCGGGTGGAACATCGCGACGTCCGGACCGCTGTTGGTCGTGGCCGCGCTCTGGATGATCTGATAGTACTGAGTGGCGTCGGTCGGCTGGGCGACGTGTACGACCTTGACGCCGGGATTCGCCTTCTCGAAGGCGGCGTCGTTAGCCTTCATGGGGGCCTGCGCGCCCGTGGCGTTGACTTCGCTGTACTTGAAATCCCAGACGGTGAGCGTCTGCGCCGCGAGAGATGCAGTGGCGAGGACCAATACGAGCGCGATACCGAGGATTACTCTTTTCATCTTCGACTCCTCCATATAGAAATATTGGCAGTTCACTATGTGGCCACCTCCGAAAACCGTAAATGGACCGGATTGCGCGAGATCATGGACAAAATTCTACGCCTCAGGCTCGCGCCGGCGTGGTATCATCCTGAGCGTGGCTCGCTACCGGACAGTCCGCGGCAACATTTTCCTCTGGGTTTCCATCCTTCTCGTCTGCGTGCTCCTGGCCTTCTCCCTCGTCGTGTATGATTACGCCTCGAACGTGGCGAGGGAACGCTTCGCCGACACGCTGACCTCGCTCTCGAAATCGGTCATGGCCAACCTGGACGCCCAGGTAGCCGAGATGAACCGGCTCAGCCTCACGCTGATCTACTCAAAGGTATTCAGGAGCCTCTACTCGCAGCACCTGGCCTTGCCGCGCTCGCCCGCGACGGTGCGGGAGAGGATAGCCAAGCTCGAGAATACGGAGGCCCTGATCGAGATTGGCGACACAATCCTCGGCCCGAACCAGTCGGCCCCGCAGGTGAACGTCTTCGATCAAAGGGGAGAGATGATCGGAGCCGGATACTTCAGCCGCCTCATCGAGCGGGACGCGAGGCTCGAACCCTGGTATTCCGAAGTGACGGGGAAGAACGGCGATCGGGTGATCCTCCCGCCGCACATGGACCCGCTGCAGGAGGAGACCTCGATCGTTGTCAAGGGCAAGCAGTACATATCCCTCGTGCGATCCTTCCAGGATCCACTGCTTTCGACCCAGGGAATCATCGAGGTCATGCAATACTGCGACGCGATGTTCGCCGAGCTGGACTTGCTGGCAGGGTCCTCGGCCTCGATCTTCGTGCTCGACTCGGGAGGTCGCCTCCTCTACCCCTTCGACGGCGGATTGGCGAAGTCGTCCGACCTCCGGCGCCTCTCTGCGCCGGCCGGGAGCGGCCCCGTGGCGACGGGCATCCTGCCGGGCAAGCGCGACCCGCAGATATACGCCACCGCCGCCTCGAGGGATACGGGCTGGACCCTCGTCTTCGGCGAGCCCTCCGCCGGCCTGTACTCGAGCATCCTGCAGTACGCGACGCGTATAGCCCTGCTGACCTTGTTGGCGATCCTCTGCAGCCTGGCCGCGTCCTACTTCATCTCCCGCCGCGTCACCGTTCCCATCAAGGCGCTGCACTCGGAGATAGAGGCTCTGGAACTGCACAACCTGGACGAAGTGGCCGAGGGGATGCCCAGGTCGGACCTAAGCGAGATCGACTCGCTGCGGCTGGCGTTCCGGGACATGAGGCTTAAGCTCAACGAGTCCGTCCGGGAGGCGGTCTCGCTGCGCGCGCACGAGAAGGAGGCGCAGCTGGTCGCCCTGCAGTCCCAGCTCAACCCCCATTTCCTCCACAACATGCTCCAGACGGTCGCCATCATGGCGGAGGACGGCGCCCTGGCCCCGATACAGAGCCTGATACTCAACCTCTCGAAGGTGCTTCGCTACGTTTCGTCGTCCGAAGGCACGACGGCGACGCTCGGGACGGAAGTGGAGTACGCGGAGTGCTACCTCGCCGCCATGCGCGCGAGGTTCGGCGACAGTCTCGGATACGTGATCGACGTCCCCGACGCCATGCGCGAAATCGTCGTCCCCAGGCTGATCATCCAGCCTTTCATCGAGAACTGCTTCAAGTACGCGACGTCCTCCCGCCCCCCGTGGCGCATCGAGCTCCGCGGCGAACGCTCGACGGGTCGGTGGGCGATCGAGCTCCTCGACAACGGCCCGGGCTTCTCGGAAGCCGCCCTCGAGCGGGTAGCCGCGAGGATCTCGGCCCGGAATCGGAAAGGCGGGGGACCGACTCCCTTGGGTATCTCGGGCATGGGCATACTCAATTCCTACGAGAGGCTGAGACTCTCCTTCGGCGAGGGCGCGGTCTTCGAGATCGGCAATCTGCCCGCGGGAGGCGCGAGGGTCGTCATGGGCGCTTCGCCCAACGGCAGGGGAGGCCAGGCAAATGGCTGAGCGACGCTTCACCTTCGCGGTCGCGGAGGACGAGGAGAGGATGAGGGACTACCTGTGCCGCAAGGTCGCGGAGCTCGATCCGCGCTTTGATTTCGCCGGCGCGGCCGCCGACGGAGAGGAGGCGGTGGACCTCATCGAGTGCCGCATGCCGGACCTCCTCGTCACCGACATCAAGATGCCAGTGTTGAGCGGCCTCGAGCTCGTGGAGCGGATTCGCCGCACTAATCCCGACCTTCGAATTATCATCGTCTCGGGCTACAGCGAGTTCGAATACGCGAGAAGGGCGATCGAGCTCGGCGTCGACGAGTACATTCTGAAGCCCGTCGACATCGAGAGCCTGAGGGTGGTGCTCAGGCGCGTCCTGATCAGGCTGGAGGCTTCCGCCGGGGAGGTGGATTTCGAATTCGGGCTCGACGGGGTCCGCGCCGGGGATGCCGACCTGGTGGAGGCCGTGCGCCTCTACCTCCAGGAGAACTATCGACAGCCCTACTCGCTCGAGCGCCTGGCCGCCACCTTCGGATGCAAGAGCGCATACCTGCTGAGGCTGTACCGCAAGGCCACGGGAAGCACCCCGACCCAGGACCTCATCCGCCTAAGGATCGAAAAGGCGAAGCGCCTCCTCCAGGGGCATCCCCAACTCGAGATCAAGCAGGTCGCCGCGGCGATAGGCTATGAAGACCCGCTGTATTTCTCCCGCCTGTTCAAGAGGGAGACGGGCTTGAATCCCTCGGCCTTCAAGGACTCAAGCTCCGATTCGCGGGCTAAGGGCCAGCCTTAGGCTTCTTCCAGGCCGGGTCCCCGGCCGCGACGGCCATGTTGGCCCGGCGCGCGTCCACGCCTGAGAGGAAGCGCTCGGGCGTCATCGCGCCGGCCAGCATCTGCTCGAAATCGGCCTCGATCTCCATCCATTGGCCCATGATGTATTTGACTCCGCCCTGGAAGGGCTCACCCCCGAGGCGCGATGCCCCGAGGAAGGCCTGCTCGTTCGGCTGCAGCGGAACCGTCTTCGTGGGGAAGGAGAGGCTCGTGCCCTCGGGCTGTTCCGCCGCATAACGATCGAGATTATCCTGCCTCGTCAGGAAGCGGAAGAACTGCAGGACGGCTTCCGGGTCACGGCTCTTCGCGTTGCCGAACCAGGAGGGAGCGGAACGCTCGATGCTCACCGTGCGGTTTTCGAGCCAGGGGATGGGGAACATGCCCCAGGATCCCGCGCCCGAGTCCGGGTTGGACTTCAGCACGCTCCGCGAGAACCCGATCTTATTCAAGGTCATCGCGGCGGCGCCGGAAATGAGGGCGGTCTTCGAGCCTTCGATGGTGTTCGCCATGAAATTGTCGCCGAAATAGCCGAGGCGCATGGCCTCGAGGATCTGGCTCAGGGCGTGCTTGAAGGGCTCGTAGCCGGCGAAGCTCTGCCGGTTCGAGTTCAGTCGATCGTACAGGCCGGGATCCCTCGCCTCGAAGGTCGCTCCCATCTCGAAGAACGTCAGGGAGGAGTGCCAGCGGCTGGCGCCCGGCTCGTAGATGGGCGTGATGCCCGCCCGCTTGATGGTATCGCAGGCCGACATGAACTCCTGCGTGGTGACGGGCGCGGAGAGTCCCAGCCTCTTGAAGACCTTGTCGTTATAGGTATAGACCCAGGCCGTGTTGTCGTCCCAGAGGACCAGGCCGTACATGCGGCCGTCGTGCGAAACCGTAGGCAGCCATTCCGGCTTGAGGCGCCCAGTCCATTCCTCGCCCGTGAGGTCCAGGCAGTACTTGCGCGGATCCATCTCGCTTTCGAGATACCACCTGGTCGATTGCATGAGGAAGATGTCCGTAGCCCCGCCCGAGTCGAGGATCGTCTGGAGGGCCCGGAAGTAGACATGGGGCGCGTAGATCGAGAAGGAGACCTTGATGCCGGTCTCCTTCTCGAAGAGCTTGGCGTTCTCGCCGATGACGTCGTAGATCCAGCCGTCCGAGGCCATGACGCTGATCCTCCTCGGCTCCTGCACCACCGGGCCGGGGCTCTTCCACGCCTTGCAGGCCGTCGGCGCGAAGAGCAGGAGGAGGAGAGAGACGAGGAGACCCGCGAGGCGGCGTAGGCGGGGAACGCGAGGGGGCATCACGCCGCCATTATATCATGGATATGATGAAATGCGACTAAGGCCATCGACGCGGCGCGACTGGGAAGTATACCGAATAGCGCTCATACCCGACGTCTCGCAGGGGCATGAAGCGGATGCCCGGATCCTGGCCTCGTGTCTTGTAGCGGCCCTTCCAGGCATACCAGGTTCGCTCATCGTCGGAGACGAGGGCCCTCTCCGGCGCCGCGGTATCGTCGCAGTAGAGGATGCGCTCCTCGGAAGCGAGACCTGCGAGGAGGTCCGGACCGTCCATGAAGGCGTAGGTGTCTCTCGAGCCGGGGAGGCGTTCGGATGAAAGGCGCTTCGGCAATTCGATCCGGACGCGGTCGTCCTTCCATGCGCGACTGAGCTCGACGAAGGACGAAGGCCGCGACTCTACGCGTTGCGACTCGCCGTTCACCGACACTCCGGCCTCTCCCGCGAGCCACCACGGCAGGCGGATCGAAAGCGTGAACTCGGTCGGCCGGGGGCAGGCGACCTCGATTTCAAAGGCCTGGCGATCGGGAGGGGCGGGATGGGCGGCCGCGACGCCGTCTATCCGCTGGATGTCCCCGGCGAGGTCGGCCCGGCGGATCTCTACCGCCGACCCCTCGCCCCCGCGGTCCCACGTCAGCCGGGACTCGATGAGCTGGCAGACCGCAAGCCCCGAGCCGGCCCTGTAGAATATGCCCCCCGTGTGAGTCGCGTTCGCCTGCACGTTGCTGCCGTGGCAGCAGAAGAAATGCTCGGTCTCCGAGGCCCAGAGCTTCACCGATCCCGGCCGAAGGGGCAGGAAATAGGACACGAGGCCGGTAAGGGGCTGGTCGGCCTTCGCGCCATGCGGCAGGCTTCCCTTCCAGAAACCCTGCGCGAGGACTCCGTTGCGCAGGTTCCGCTCCCAATAGTCCGCGTAGCGCGCCTCGCCCGTGTGCCTGAGGAGGAATTCCGCGAGGCGCATCATGTTGCAGACCGTGCAGAGCTCCTGGTTCGTCTCCCCGAGTCGATGCGGGAGCCGTCCCTCCGGCACCCAGATCTCGCCCGTCGTGCCGCCGCCCGTGGCGGAGCGCGGAAGCCTCTCGGCCGCGAGCTCCCAGTAGGCCTTGGCGATGTCGAGCCAGCGCGGCTCCCCCGTGACCTCGTAGGCGCGGGCCGCGCCTAGTACCTCGGGAATGGTCGTGTTCGCATGCATGTTGGACAGAGGGTCCAGTCCCTCGAGCAGGGGATCGAAAAGGTTACGGCGAGCGTAGCGGTCCATGAGCTCGCGGTATTCGCTCTTGCCCGTAATGCCGAAGAGCTCGGCCCAGATCTCGAGCATGCCTCCGGTCTCGAAGTCCAGGATCTCGTCCATCTTCTGCCTCGAGAAGGCCGAGGTCCAGCGATGGAACCACCTAGCCCAGGCCTCCGCGAGCTCGAGGGCCTTGGCCGACCCGATATGCCGGTAGGCGTCCAGGAGCCCCATGAAAGTTTTATGAACCGTGTAGTGCGGCGCCCAGATCTGAGATCCGGCCGCTATGCGCTCGAAGTATTTCTCCGGGACCGAGCCGAGCCACTCGCCGCCGTTCGCCCTTTGACAGGACGCGAGGCCGTCGACGACCGCCGCGGCCTTGCCCCGTATCTCAGGATCGCCCGTCGCGGCTGCGCTCATCGACGCGGCAGAGAGCCAGTGGCCGAGGAAGTGCCCGCGCAGCTGGCTGGTGGGCGACTCCCATCCCCAATGGATGCCCTCGGGCTTCCCGGGCTCGGACCAGAGACCGGCCTCCTGCCTGTAGGGCCGGAGGAGGTTGTCGCTCGTAAGCCTGAGCATATACGCGCGGTCGGACTCGCGCCTCCGAATCAAATCGGCGTCGCGCAACTCTACGTCGGCGGGGGGGAAGGGCTCGAACATGGTCATGCGTGGCCTCCGGATGCGAATACTAGCGCGTTCGCATCCCTGGGGGAATGCCGTGCAATAAAGCGCCGGCCCGCCGTGAACGGAGATCACGGTGGGCCGGCGCTCGAGGAGGAAGCTCCCGATTACTTCTTGGTGGCGGTCTTGAAGGCGGTCAGCTGGGCCTGGATCTCGGCCTTCACCTTGTCGTAGCCGGCCTTCTTGAGGGCCGCGCGGAAATCGTTCACGGCCTTCACGGGGTCGCCGGTCTTGCCGTAGGCGAAGGCGGGCATGTAGGTCGAGCAGACGTCGCCGATGGCGGCCATCTCGGCCGCTACCTTGGTGTTGTTGAAGGCGAACTTCTCGAGGGGATACTCCTTGGCGAAGGCGTTGAGCTCGGCGTAGAGCTTATTCTTGTCGGCCCAGTGCTGGGCGTTGAGGGGCTCGAAGGCGTCCATGCGGCCGCCCCAGAAGTTCGAGTCGAGGGACTGCTTGGTGACGTCCCAGCCCGCGGGCCTGTCCAGGACGTTGCCGCTCTTCATGACGTAGTCGACGCCCTCGATGCCGTAGTTGAAGAGCATGTAGATCTGCTTGTCGTTCCGGAGGAGCTCGTAGACCTTGAGGGCCAGGGGGACGTTCTTCGACGCGGCGTTGACCGCCATGGCGCCGTGGGTCATGAGGTCCTTGTTGACGTTCTTGTTCTCCATTCCGAAATAGTAGAACTGGAGCTCCGAGCCGGGCTGGCGCTTGTCCATCTGGGGCCTGGTCTGGGTCACGTAGGTCTGGGTGTGGTGCTGATCGGCGCCGGAGAGGCCGTCGTACATCTCCTCGCGGGTCTGCCCCTGGTAGTTGAGGACGTCCTCGCGCCAGAAGCCCTTCTTGGCCCAGCGATCGAAGGTCTGGACCGCGTCGAGCAGTTCCTTGCCGTCCATGAAGGGAGAGACGACGGTGTAGGGATCCTTCGTGTTGTACCAGAAGATGCCATGGTTGCCGGTGGAGCAGCCGAGGATGGTCTGGGCCGGGATGCTGGACTGGAGGTAGCCATAGAGGATCTGGCCGAAGGAAGACTCCTTCCCGCTGACGTCCCAGGGGAATGCCTCGGGGTGGTTCTTCTTGACCGCGTCGAAGTATTTCTCGAGGTCGGCGAAATTCTTCACGGTGGACACTCCGCCCTGCTTGCCCCAGTCGAGGCGCCAATAGACGCCGTGGTTCGTATACTGCGAGTACTGGTCCTCGGGGATGAACCAGATCTTCCCGTTCTCGGTGCAGAGGTCCCAGTGGGCGGGGCTGACCTCGGCCCAGGTCTTCGGCGCGTTCGCCTTGATGAGATCCGGGGTCAGCGGATAGAAGCCGCCCTTGCGGGCGATCTCGCGCGCGAAGAGCCAGTCGGTCGCCGTGATCACCAGGTCGATGTTCGAGTCGCCCGACGCGAGGGCGAGCTGGTACTGGTTCTGCCAGTCGGCCCATTCGATGTATTGGACCTTGAGCTCGGCGCCGATGCGCGGACCGAGGAGCTTGTTGATCTCCGCGAGGGCCGCCTCGATGCGGCCGTTGGTGGGCTTGTTGCCCAGGAGCAGCAGGGTAACCGGCGCCGTCTTGGCGCTAGGGGCGGCGAACGCGGCCGATGTCGCGAACAGGACGAGCAGCGCGAGCGCGACCGCCTTCAGCATTCTCTTCATGTATCCCTCCTTGATTTCGACGGATCCGTACGGACCCGCCCCTAATCGTCAGCCCTTGACGGAACCGACTACGATTCCCGTTATGAAGAACCTCTGGATGAAAGGATAGAGGAGGATGATGGGGCCCGTGGCCAGCACGGCCGTCGCCATCTTCAAGGTCGTCGAGGGCAGGCTGGCCGTCAGCACCACGTTCGCACCGGCCAGGGAGTTCTTGAGGGCGGCTGCCTCGTTTACGATCCGGTACAGGTGGTACTGAAGGGGCTTGTAGTCGAGGTTGGGGAGGTAGAGCATCGCGTTGTACCAGTCGTTCCAGTAGCTCAGCGCCAGGAATAGGCCGACCGTCGCCAGGCCCGGCTTCACCATGGGGAATATCAGGGAGATGAATATCCTGAAGTCCCCGGCGCCGTCCATCTTGCCGGACTCCGTGATCTCGTGGGGAATGGATTTCATGAAATTCCGCATCAGGATGATGAGCCAGGGAGTCATGAGGAGGGGCAGGAGCACCGCGAGGTAGTTGTTCTTCAGGCCCAGGTAGCGGACCATCCAGATGTACGAGGGGGCGAGGCCGGCGGAGAACAGGGTGGTGAAGTAGAAGAAGAAGGCGATCTTGTTGCGGATCCTGAAGTCGGGCCTCGCGAGGGAATAGCCGGTCATGGCGATGAGGAAGAGGCCTATCAGGGTTCCGCTGACCGTCAGGGCGACGGTGACCACGTAGGCTCCGATCATGTATTTCGGCATGGACATGATGATTTCGTAGGCCCGCAGGGAGAAGCCCCTGGGGAAGACCCCGATGCCCTTGGTCATGATGATGTTCTCGGTGCTGAAGCTCGCCGAGACCATCATGACGAAGGGCAGGAGGCAGACGACGGAAGCCGCCGTCATCAGGGCGAACGCGAAGATCGTGACGCCTAGCGAAACCTTGTCCTTCTTTACCGCCATCGATTTCCTTCCTTAAAACAGGGCGTACTCGGGCTCGATCCTCTTGACGATCCAGTTGGCCGTCATGACGATGGCGAAGCCGACTACCGACTGGTAAAGGCCCGCCGCGGCGGAGGAGGAGAAATTGAACTGGTTCATGAGGGCGCGGTACACGAAGGTCTCGATGATGTCGGTCGTGGGCTGGAGGATGGGGTTCCCGTTCCCCACGACGTTGTAGAACAGGCCGAAGTTCCCCTTCAATATCCCTCCGATGGAGAAGAGGATGAGGACGGCCACCGTGTTCTTGAGGCTCGGTAGGATGATGTACCAGATCCGCTGGATCGCATGGGCGCCGTCGATCTCGGCCGCCTCGTAGATGGTCGGGTCTATGCCCATGATCGCGGCGAAGTAGACTATGGAGCCGTAGCCCGTGGTCTGCCAGAGATTGACCAGAACGATGATCAACGGCCAGACCCTGGGATTCGAGTAGAACTTGGGGGCCTCGGCGCCCAGGGCCTTGAAGAGGTTGGGGATGAAGCCGTAGTCGTAGTTCAGGATCGAGAAGGAGAGAAAGCCCACGAGCACGGCCGAGATGAAGTAGGGCAGGAACATGACGCTCTGGGCTATCTTCTTGAACCACTTGAGGCGGACTTCGTTCAGCAGGATCGCGACGAAGATCTGGAGGATGTTCCCGAGGACGATGAACGCCACGTTGTAGAGGATGGTGTTCCGCGTGAGCTGCCAGAGCTTCCCGGAGATGATGAGGAAACGGAAGTTCTCGAAGCCTACGAAGCGGCTACCGAAGATTCCCTGGTTGTACTTGAAGTCCGTGAAGGCGATATAGGCGCCGGGCATCGGTATATAGCAGAAGACTATGAAGAACAGGATGGCGGGGAGGCACATGAGGATGAGCGTCCTGGAGTGGGACAGCTCCTTGAAAAAACCTCTGTTCGTGCCGGGCAGTGGTTTCAAAAGGCCCCCTCTCGCTAGGTCCCGCAACCGCTTTCAAGCGGATCGGCCCAATCCCCGTCATCAACACGTGACAATCGTTCTATTCTCCCGATATTCCTCTACGACAACCATGAATCCGGTTTCATTATTGATTGCCCTGTTTTTGCGTTTTGTCAACAAAAAACTCTGCCCCTTTTGTCACGGAGCTCGGCGAACAGGACCCCTCATCCTCCGAAGGCAGCGCAGGAGTCCCGTAGGACGAGGTGAGGGGAAACGAATTGCTGCTTGGGGGGCTTGCTCGCTCCCGTCGCCCGAATCGCCGTCTCGATCAGGATCTTGCCGAATTCCGGATAGTCGTAGTCCACGGTAGTCAGCTTCGGGATGACCGCCTCCGAGAGGAAGGTATTGTCGAAGCTGACGATGGAAATATCGCCGGGGATGGAGATCCCACGCTCGAAGGCGGCCCGCATCGCCCCGACGGCGCTATAGTCGTTGATCGCGATCACCGCGGTGGGCCTATACCGGTGCAGGAGGAGACGGTTCATGCACTCGTAGCCGCCGGAATCGGCGTAATTGCCCTCCAGGACGTAATCGGCCCTGAATTCCAGGCCGTGGGCGCCCAGGAGGTAGATATACTGCTGGTACTTCTCGAAGGTCGATTGGACCCGTCGCTCGCCCCCGAAGAGGGCGATATCCCGGTGCCCGAGCGAAACCAGGTGATCCACGACCAGTCTCATCGATTGGGCATGGTCGATCCTGACCGAATAGCAGTCGGTGCCGTCCAACTTCCCCGACGCGATGAAGGGTATGGTCTTGGCGACCCGGTTGACCTGGGCGGCGTAGGCCGGGTCGGTCACGAGATCGTCGACCCGGCAGCCGATCTGGATGATGGCCTCGACCCGCTGGGCGTAGAGCTTCTCCAGATGGGCCACCTCGACATCCTTGTCGGCGAGCATGTTG
>JANXYQ010000001.1 GCA_025355995.1 Spirochaetaceae bacterium
CCGCCGGCTCGAGCGCTACCGTCTGCTCGCCCGTTACGGGCGGACTGGGCCGCTCCCCCGCGATGCTCTCTGTGGGGCTGGGCACCGTCGGAGGCACGAGCTCGGCCGAAGGCGAGCTGACCGCCGTCGGCTTCTCGGACGCGTCGGCCGTGGCGATCTCGGGGCCACGGGGCTTCGCGGGAGGAGCGACGGCCGCGGCCGTGGCCTGGGCGCTCGGCTCCGCGAGCTCGGCTAGGGTTTGCCCGGGCTCCACCGCGTTGGGCCTGCCCGTTACGATGCTATCGGGGTTCGGCACTTCCGGATCGCCGAGCTGGGCGATCGCGGGCTCGGCGGGGCCCCTGCGCGAGTCGGCTATGGCGGTCGGACCGGTTCCCGTCGCGGATGGCTGGACGGCAGTCGGTTCGTCGAGACCGGGAAGGGCGGCGAGCGAGGCCCCTGCTCCTCCCTTCGGGCGTTCGGCCGCGAGGTTCTCGCTCGGGCGCGGGACGTCGGGCACCTGGAGCTCGGACAAGGTGCCGCCCTCGCCCACGTCCCTCCTGTCGGCAATGGCTTCCGGCGATCCCGGCGGCGCTGCCTCGTCCAAGGAAGCGGTCAGGTTGGCGCCGGCGGATTTAGCAGGCCTCGCGCCGCCTACCGCTTCGGGTGATCCGGGTGCCGCGGCTTCGGCGAGCTCGGCGGCTGCGCCATTCCCGCCGACCCTGGCCGGCGCAGCGACGCCGACAGCTTCGGGCGAGCCGGGAGGAAGGGCTTCGGCGAGCTCCGCCACGGCGCCTTCTCCGCTGGCCCTGCCCGGCCTCATTGCCGAATAGGCTTCCGAGGGAGACGTAGGACTCGCATCCGCCAGGGCGGCAGCCTCGACAACGTTCGCGTAGCTCGGGCGCTCCAGGGCAAGGGTCTCAATTCCCCTCTCGGAGGTGATCGCGGAACTCGGCGTCTCGGCATCGGCCAGGACCGGCACGGGAACGAGTTTCGTCGGCGCCAGTATTCGACTCAGTATGGCATCCGGCAAAACGTCGGGCGCGATTCCTGGCTCCGCTAGGGCGAGCGCCGAAGGGCTAGCCTTCATCGGGGGGCGGGTAAGCGGGTCGATGGAAGCCTTCTCAGCCTTCTTGGCCTGGGCCTGGGCGACCGAGGGCAGCAGTGGATCCGACATGGCGACGCGAGGCGGCGCCGGTTTCCTTGGCTGGGGCTTGGACCCGCCGATTATCTCCGGCGCCTGCGCGAGGTATCCACCGCGCTGCGAAGGGGCGGCGATCGCGGGAATGGTGGGTAGGTCCGGCGTAGGCAGGCTCATTCCCAAGGGAGCCGGTTTCGGCGAGCCCGGGAAAACGAATGAGGCAGAGGGCAGGGGGAGGGAGTCGGCGGGGACCTTGGTCGCCGCCGAGGCTAGCGCGGCCTGAACCGCGGCCTTGGGCTCGGGAGCCGGGACCGCGGCTGCGACGGCCTTAGGCACGACGGGAGTCGTGGGCTTGGGTTCGGTGAGAGAAGGTAGGGAGGCGCCAGCCTGCTTCTTGGGTTCGCCCACTTTCGCGAACACCTCGGCCGTCTCAGGCGCAGCCACCGCAGGCTTCGCGGCGGACGCGACCGCGGGCTTGACTGGCGCCGCCGGCTTCCCCGCGGCCGGCTCACCGGCTAGGGTCGTAACCTGGTCAGGGGCCGCAGCAGTCGCGGCAGCCGCGGTTGAAACAGGCGCGGCGGTAGCCGCGGCGGCCTTCACTGCCGCCTTCTCGCGCTCGACGTAGACCTTCGGGTTATAATCCGGATCGGCGGTCTCGCCCGCGCGCGCGGGCGGGAGGCTGGTCTCGGCCTGGGACGCGGTCATCGCGACCGCGCGGATGCGAGCGGCCGAGCCGGCCCGCATGCCGAGCTCCGCGGCGGCCTTGGGCGACAGCGCGATGAAGACGCCGGGATTGTCGACTCCGTCCGTGACCGTGACCGTGACGGTCTTGCCGTTCTCGAGGTTGGTGACCGTCACGGTCGTGTCTCGCGGGAAGGAATTGCAGGCGCCGTAGAGCCCGTCACCGGGGAAATCGCCTGCGACGCCGGCGACGGCGCTGCCGTCCCAGACGGCGGCGCCGAGGGTGACCGCGAGCAGGATGATCATACCGACTGAAGCCGCGAATCGTTTCATTTTTCCCCTCCCATTGCAAGGGTAGACAGCGTTTTCGAACAGTCCCCGACGACCGAGCCTCCCGCCTGTGAAGCGGTCCTCGCTTCGTGGGACGAGGAATCCTCCGAGTCGGGAAGGCCACGAATGGAACCCTCCGCTATGACTTCCCCGTCGCGGACGCGAACGAGGCGGTATTCGACCGATACAGGCAGCGATGTGCCCTTATGGAAGGACGATGCGGCCCAATCGACGTACAGAGCGATAATGTAATCTACCAAACCGTCCTTCGCCTCGGCGAGCGCGTAGTCGGACGGTCCCCAGGCTTCTCGGGGGATCCTCGAGGCCGCGGCGTCCGTCGCTATGAAGCCCGCGTCGAAGAGGGCACTCAGGCAGCCGGACACCAGGTAGCCCAGCGGCGAGCCCGGGCCTTCGGGCGGAGGCGCGTAAGCCTTGCCCTCCGCCGGGGCTATCCCGACGGTCAGGGCGGAGGCCGATATCGCCGACGCCGCGAGCAGGGCGAGGAGCGCCAATCTTCGAACAACTCTTTCTGCCATCGATTCCCTTGCCTTCCTATGCCTCTTGTCTATCGGAAGCCTTTTGGCTCCTCCTTAGCGCCTTCCATTGCGCCTTGACGGTGTACGTGCTAGTATCCCGCTGCCCTACCATGCAGTACTACACGATCCACGTATTGACCGCGGCGGAGGACGATTTCGCCCGCCGACTTCTCCCCGCGCTCGGCCCCGGCCGCTTGGTTATACCTAAAAAGATGATGCCTATCAGGCGCGGGGGAAAGACCGTCCAAAAGCTTATGCCCGTATTCCCGGGCTACATCTTCATCGAGTCCGAGGACATCCTCGGGGAACTCGACACCTACTGGACGATACGCAGGACCCTCGGTTTCATACGATTCCTCAGGGAGAGCTCCTCGCCCACCCCGCTCTCCGAGCGCGACGTCCTGCTGCTAAGGCGCTTCATGTCCTTCGGGGAATACGCCGATACATCAAAGGTGACCTTCGATGAGAACGACCGCATAGTCGTCCTCGAAGGGCCGCTCAAGGGTTTGGAAGGCCAGATAGTCAAGGTCAATCGCCGCAAGGGCAGGGCGAAGGTCCTCCTCGACATGTACGGCGAGTCATTCCCCATCGACCTCGGCTTCGAGGTCGTCGAGCGGGTCAAGGGCGGAGGCGGTAAGGCCAATGAGGAACAGCGATCGTGAGGGCGGCAGGATTTATATAATCGGCGCGGGCTTCGCGGGCAGGGTCATCGCCAGGGAGATAATCGGGAAGGCCGTCTTCGGTACGGTGGTCGCCTTCCTCGACGACGACGCGGACAAGATCGGCGACAAGGTCGAGGGCGTTCCCGTCCTCGGCCCCATCCGCGACGTGGTCAACCTTTTGCGGCGCACGCCCGCCGACGAGGCCATCATCGCCATCCCGAGCGCGTCCAAGGAATTCCTCCGCGAGCTCTACTTCATGCTCAAGCGGGCGGGCTTCGTCCGTATCCGCATAGTTCCCGGCATCGCGCAGATAGTCGAGGGCGACGCCCACCTCATCCAGGCGAGGGAGATAGAGAGCCAGGACCTCCTGGGCAGGAGCCCCGTCGCGATCGGGCTCAAGAAGAGCCTATCCTACCTCAGGGGGAAGCGCGTGCTCATCACGGGCGCGGGCGGTTCCATCGGCTCCGAGCTGGCGCGGCAGCTGCTGACGGCGGGCGTCTCGCGCCTGTACCTCTTCGGGCACGGCGAGAACTCCATCTACCAGATCGACCGCGAGCTCAGGCTCCTCCGCGAGGAAGGCGTCGGCGAGCGCACCGATATCGTGCCGCTCATCGGCGACCTCAAGGACGCCGAGTACATGCGATTCATCCTAGGCCGGCTCAAGGCCGATGCCGTCTTCCACGCCGCCGCCTACAAGCACGTCCCGATGATGGAAGAGAATCCCGTCGCGGCGGTCCACAACAACGTGCTCGGGACGAGGAACCTCGTGGACGCGGCCCTCGAGGCCGGCGTCCGCCGCTTCGTCCTCGTCTCCACGGACAAGGCCGTCGACCCCGTCTCGGTCTACGGCGCCTCCAAGCTCTTCGCCGAGCGCATCGTCGTCGACGCGGCCGGGCGCGCGGCCCCTGGGCGCGAGTTCATGGTCGTGCGCTTCGGGAACGTCCTCGGCTCGCGCGGCTCCATCGTTCCCCTCTTCAGGCGGCAGATCGAGAAGGGCGGTCCCGTCACGGTTACGCATCCCGAGGCCAGTCGCTATTTCATGACCATACCCGAGGCTTGCTCCCTCGTGCTGAAGACCGGCGGCGTCGGCCGTTCCGGCCAGACCTACCTCCTGGACATGGGCGAGCCGGTGCGCATCCGCGACCTGGCCGAGCAGATGATCCGCTTCTACGGCTACGAGCCGGGCAAGGACATCAAGATCGATTATATCGGCCTGCGCCACGGCGAGCGCGTCGAGGAGAGGCTCTATTCCCCCGACGAGGTCCTCGTGCCGACCGAGTATCCCCGCATCAACAGGCTCGAGCGCAGGACGAAGGAAAGCCCGCCGCTCTCGGAGGCGATAGGCGGCCTCGAGCCCTTCTGCCTGCCCGTCTCGGGGCGCGAGGAGGACTACCGCAACCGCAGGAGGCTCAGGGCGGTCTTGAAAAAGTCCGTCCCTACGCTTATCGTTCCCGAGAATGAAAGCGAATACTGAGTTCATCCCCTTCGCCCGCCCGTCCATCGGGATCGAGGAGGAGGCGGCGGTCATAGAGGTCCTTCGCTCGGGTTGGCTCACGACCGGCAAGGCTGCGCGAGCCTTCGAGGAGGAGTTCGCCTCCTTCGTGGGGGCAAAGCGCGCGCTCGCGGTCAATTCGGCCACTTCCGGCCTCCACCTCGCGCTCGAGGCCCTCGGCGTCGGCCCGGGATTCAAGGTCGCGACGAGCCCCTATACTTTCACGAGCAGCGCGGCCGTGGCGCGGCACCTCGGAGCAGAAGTGGCCTTCTGCGACGTCGCGAAGGACGACTACAACATCGACCCCGAGCTGCTCGACGACCTGCTCTCCGGCGATGCCTCGATCAAGGCCGTAGTCCCGGTCCATGTGGGCGGCCTGCCCTGCAGGATGGCGGAGATCCTCGAGACCTGCCGGCGCCACGGCGCGTCGGTGGTCGAGGACGCGGCCCACGCCTTCCCCCTCAGGCTGAAGGAAGGCGCCGCGGGTACCCTGGGCGACGCCGGCGTCTATTCCTTCTACGCGACCAAGACCATCACCACGGGAGAGGGCGGCATGATCGTCGCCCGCGACGAGGCCGTCCTCAGGCGGATGGAGACCATGAGGCTCCACGGCTTCGATCGCGCGGCCTGGGACCGCTACACGTCGAAGGCCGCCTCTTGGCGCTACGACGTCGTGGATGCGGGCTACAAATACAACCTTCCCGACCTGCTGGCCGCCGTCGGCCGCGAGCAGCTCAAGAAGGCCGACCTCTTCCGCGAGCAGCGCCGGGAGATATCCGCCCTCTACTTGGGGGCCTTCGGCGGCCACCCCGCGCTCGAGAACCCGCCGTCGCATCCGAGCCACGCTTGGCATCTCTTCAGCCTAAGGATCCGGCCCGAGGTCGTGAAGATCGGCCGCGACGAATTCGTCGAGCGGCTCCAAGCCGCGGGAATCGGTGTATCGGTCCATTTCATCCCCCTGCACCTCATGAGCTATTGGTCGAGGCGCTATTCGCTCTCACCCTCGGATTTTCCCCGCGCCCTCGATAAATTCTCGCGCACGATCTCGCTGCCGATCTGGCAGGGCATGACCCGCGCCCAGGCCGAGCGGGTCGCGGCGACCGTCCTCGAGATCGCCGAAGGGGCTCGCGCCTGAGCCCGAGGCGAGTGGACGCCTTCCGCAAGGAGGCCGCCCAGCCCTCCCTAGCCGCGGTCACCGACTTCAAGGCGGAGGGCATGCTCTTCGTCGCGACCGTCCGCTCGCCCTCCGCCCGAGGCTCCGTCCGGTCCATCCGCTTCCCGACCCTCCCCGCCGGCTACCGGTCGATCCTCCCCGCGGACATACCGGGCCGCAATCGGATCGTGTCCTTCGGCGCCGAGGTGCCCATACTCGCGCAGGAACGGGTCTCCTACGCGGGAGAGCCCGTCGCCCTCATCGCCGGCCCCGATCCGGTCCTCCTCGAGGAGTTGGTAGCCGCGACCAAGGTGGTCTGCGAGGAGGAGACGCCCTTTCTCAACTGGGAGAGCTTCTCCTCTGACCAGGTCGCGGCTAAGCGCGTGGCCGTCGTGGGCGATCCCGATCTCGCCTTCTCGATAGCCTCCTCCGTCCACGAGGAGGTCTACACGAGTGGGGCCATCGAGCACTACTACAGCGAGCCCCAGGGGGCGGCCGCCGCCTACGACTACGACAAGATCGCCGTCTGGTGCGCCACCCAATGGCCCTATCACGTGAGGGACTCGGTCGCCCTCGCCCTCGGCTGCCGCGCCGACGAGGTCTCCGTCAGACCCATGCGCCTCGGCGTGCACCTCGACGGCAAGCTTTGGTACCCCTCGCTCCTCGCCTGCCACGCTGCCATCGCGTCGATCGCCTGCGGCAGGCCGGCCAAGATCCTCCTCACGCGCGAGGAGGACTTCCTCTTCACGCCTAAGCGCGCCCGCAGCTCCGTCAGCCTCAGGGCCGCCCTGGGCAAAGGCGCCGAGCTCTCCGCGATGGACGTGCGCATCTCCGTCAACGTCGGAGCCTATGGTCCCCTGGCCGAGGAGATACTCAGCCAGGCCGTCCTCGCCTGCACGGGCGCCTACGTCTGCCCGAACCTCCGGGTCGAGGGCTACGCCGTCGTCACCAACACGCCGCCTATGGGGGCCTTCGGCGGCTTGGGAGCCTCCCACGCCTTTTTCGCGATGGAAGCCCACGCCAACCGGATGGCCGCCTCCGCGGGCGAGGATCCGGCCGACTGGAAGTCGCGCAACGTCCTGCGCAGGGGCTCGCGCCTGCTCACGGGCGAGCCTCTCAAGGAGGAGGTGCCCTACGACTCGCTGCTCGAGCGGCTGGCCGCGGCGAGCGACTATCGCCGCAAGTACGCGGGCTACGAGCTCGTGCGCAAGCGCCGCTCTGGCCGCTCCGACGGCCCAATGCGCGGGATAGGCCTCTCCTTCGCCTACCAGGGCGCTGGGCCCTTCCTCTCGGGCGACGCCTCAAATTCCTATACGGTGGAAGCGACGCTCGACAAGGACCTAGGCTTGCGGATACTCACCAGCGCGGCCGGCGGGGCCGGCGGGGTCATGGATATCTGGAGGCGCAGCGCCGCCGACATACTCGGCATCGGCGCGGAGAGCGTGACGATCGCCACCCCCGACACGGACCAGGTGCCCGACTCCGGCCCCAGCACTCTATCGCGCAACGTCTCGGTAGTGAACAAACTCGTCGAGCGCGCTTGCGTCGCCATCCAGAAGCGTCGTTTCCGCGATCCCCTCCCCCTCACCGCACGCTCCGTATACAGGGTCCCTCGGCCGATCAAGTGGGAGGCCGGGCAGGTGAGCGGCTCGCCCTTCGATACGGCGGCCTGGGCCGGCGCGGTCGTCG
>JANXYQ010000013.1 GCA_025355995.1 Spirochaetaceae bacterium
CTCGAGGGGTTCAGCGATGCCTAGGAGAGCCTGCTTGCGCTCGGGCTTGATGGGGAGGGAATTGGATATGAGGTCGCAGAGCTCGTGCGGCTTCTCGGCGCGCTCGGACTGGGCGAGGACCTCGGACGGCAGCTTTTTCACCGCCTCAGCGTACGCGGCGAAGCTGCGCTTGACGAGGCGCAGGGCCGCGTCGATCTCCCCGTCCCTATCGGAGCCGCCCTCGCTCCTGGGCTTGGGCGCTTCGTCCTCGAGGGGTTCGACCGCCACGTCGAGGTGATCCTTCCTGAACAGGGTGCGCTTGATCCGCACCCTCATCTCCCCCTCGACGAGGAGGCGGAGGGACCCGTCGGGGAGGCGCACCTGCTGCACTATCCGCGCGACCGTGCCTATCGGATGCACTTCGATCTCGGAGCCCTTCTCGTCGCCGAGGCCCTTGAGGAGGGCGATGACTACACGCTTGTCCCCGGCCAGGGCCCCGTCGACCGCGGCGATCGAGAATTTCGTGGCGGCGAGGAGGGGGGCGATGGATTTGGGGAATACGACGGCTTCCCTCGTATAGACGAGGGGTAGCTCGAGCGTGGCGCCGCCGCGCAAGGCCTCGAGGAGATTCAAGTAGCTACGCGCTCTTCTTGAGTATCTCGACCGCAGGAGCCGTGACGCCCTCGACGGTCGAGCGGTCGACCACGACGCGCTTGGCGCCTTCGATCGAGGGGATGTCGTACATCACGTCCATCATCAGGGACTCGACGATCGCCCGGAGTCCCCGCGCGCCCGTGTTGCGCGATATCGCCTTGTCCGCGATGGCCTCCACGGCGCCTTCGTCGAATACCAGCTCGACGTCGTCGAGCCTCATCGACGCCTGGTACTGCCTGAGGACGGCGTTCTTGGGCTCGGTGATGATGCGCATCAGGTCCTCGCGCGAGAGGTCCTGGAGGGAGACCTGTATGGGAAGCCGGCCGATGAACTCTGGGATCATGCCGAACTTGACGAGGTCGTCAGGGTGGAGCTGGGCGAACAGCGCCCGGATGTCCTTTGACCCGCGAGCCTTGACGTCGGCGCCGAAGCCCAGGGGATGCTTCGCGACGCGGCTCTCGATGATCTTGTCGAGGCCTACGAAGGCCCCGCCGCAGATGAAAAGGATATTGGTCGTGTCGATGCGTAGGTATTCCTGCTGGGGATGCTTGCGCCCGCCCTGGGGCGGTACGTTCGCGGTGGTTCCCTCGATTATCTTGAGGAGGGCTTGCTGCACGCCCTCGCCCGAGACGTCGCGGGTGATCGAGATGTTCTCGCCCTTCCGCGCGATCTTGTCTATCTCGTCGATGTAGACGATCCCCCGCTCGGCGGCGCCGATGTTGCCGCCCGCGTTCTGGATGAGCTTGAGGAGGATGTTCTCGACGTCCTCGCCGACGTAGCCCGCCTCGGTTAGGGTGGTCGCGTCCGCCATCGCGAAGGGGACTTTGAGCTTCTTGGCGAGGGTCTTCGCGAGCAGGGTCTTGCCCGTGCCCGTGGGGCCGATCAGGAGGACGTTCGATTTCTCGATATCCACCTCTGCCTTGGCGTCCCCCGAGTGCGCGATCCGCTTGTAATGGTTGTACACGGCGACCGAAAGCGCCTTCTTCACGTAATCCTGGCCGACCACGTATTGGTCGAGGTAGTCCTTGATCTCGCGGGGCTTGGGCACGTCGCCGGCGAAGCCCGTCGTGAGCTCGGTCTCGTCCTCGGCGAGGATCTGCTCGCAGACCTTGACGCACTCGTCGCAGATATATACGCCGGGGCCGGCGATTATGCGCCTGGCGAATTCCGCGCTCTTCCCGCAGAAGGAGCAGGTGCGCTCCTCGGCCGGGTTATTTTGCTTCTGCTTCGCCATGCTTCCTCCGCTCGAGAAGACGATCCACGAGTCCGTATCCCATGGCTTCCTGGGCCGACATGAAGAAGTCGCGCTCCATGTCCGCCCCGACGACGCCGACATCCTTGCCGGAGGCCAGGGCGAAATACTCGATCGTCAGCTTCTTCAGGCGGAGTATCTCCTTCGCCTGGATGCTGACGTCGGATGCCTGCCCCTGCGCCCCGCCCCAGGGCTGGTGGATCAGGACCCGGGAGGAGGGCAGGGCGTAGCGCTTCCCCTTGGTCCCGCATGCGAGTATTAGGGCCGCCATCGAGGCTGCCTGCCCGAGGCAGTAGGTCTGAACGTCCGGCTTTATGCATTGGATCGTATCGTAGAGTGCGAGGCCGGCGGTCACGGAGCCTCCCGGCGAGTTGATGTAGATGGAGATGTCCTTCTCCGGGTCCTGGGATTCGAGGAAGAGGAGCTGGGCCACGGTGAGGTCGGCCGTCAGGTCGTTTATCTCCCCGTCGATGAAGACGATGCGGTCCTTGAGCAGCCGCGAGTAAATGTCGTAGGACCTTTCGCCTATGCCCGTCTGCTCGATGACGATGGGCACCAGGTTATGCATTCTCTCATCCATGGCCGTATACCTCATCCTGGAAGTTTACTCAGAATCCTTCAGCAAGTCCACGAAGGCCAGCTTGGCGCCCTTCTTAATCTTCGCCGCGGCGAGGAGGTCGGCCATGAGCTTGTCCTCCTTAATCCTATCGCGGAGGTAGTCCATGGACCCGCGTTTCTCGTACTCGGCCTTCACCTCGTCGACGGATAGGGAGCTCTCCCCGGCCTGGCGGCTGAATTCGGCCTCGAGGTCGGCCTCGGTGCACTCGTACTTGCCGTCCTCGACGAGCTTCTCTATCGCGAGCCTGGTCGTGATCGATTTCTCGGCCGAGGGCTTCCATTCCTCGATGAGGGCTTCCCGGGTCTTTCCCGAATAGGAGAGGATGCGCTCGAGCTTCTCCTCCGTGTCGATGCCCATTTGCCGCTTCAGGTTCTCCAGCCGCATCGCGAGCTCGGCCGCCACCATGGATTCGGGAAGCTCGGTCTTGGAGCGGGCCAGGAGCCCCTCGACGAGGGCCTTCTCCTCGAGCTGCTTCAGCTTGTCGGCGAGCCTCTTCTCGAGGTGGGCGCGGAGATCGGCCTTGAGATCGGCGAGGGTCTTGTACTTCTCGGACACGTCCTGGGCGAGCTCGTCGTCGAGGGCGGGGAGCTTCTTTTCCTTTACCTTCGTCAGCCTTATCGCCAGCTTGACGGTCCTGCCCGCCAGGTCCTTGTTCTCGAAATCGGCGGGATAGGCCTTCTCGACCGTCTTCTCCGCATCGCGCTTCATGCCTACGATCTCGTCGTCGATCTTATACACGTTGTAGCCCGTGCCGATCTCGAAGGTAAAATCCTCGCGCTCCGTGCCCGCGACCGCCTGGCCGTCGTCCCCGAGCTCGCGGAAGTTGATGGTCGCCACGTCGCCCTTGGCCGCGGAGGCGGAGGCGTCGCGCTCGACCACGATGGCGTTGCGCTCGCGGATGTCCGCGAGCTCGCGCGCCTCGTCCTCGCTCCCTATCTCTACCTGAGGCTTCTCTATCTCTATGCCCTTCCAGTCGCCGACCTCGATGGTCGGGAAAACGTCGTATCGGACCGCGAAGGTGAAATCCTTGTCGAGGGCGAAATCGGGTTCGCCGTCCAGGCTGGGTGTCGAGTAGCCGAGGGGCTGCTCCGCGGGACCGGCATCCTTGAGCGCCTCCTCGACGGCCTTCTCCAGCACCCTGCCCATGGCGTCCAGGCGCAAGCTGTCGCCGAACTTGCGCTCGAGGACGGAGGCGGGCACGTGGCCCGAGCGGAAGCCGTCGATGCGGACGCTCTTGGAGTACTCCCTGAGCAGGGCGTCGTATTCCTTCTTCGATTCCGCGCTCGGAACGGTAACGCTGAGCTTGACGGAAGATCGGTCCAGCCTCTCGATGTTCTTGCTAGCAATCACGGAAGTATCCTCTCTGTCTCGGGGAAGATGGGCCGCACCCGGGCGGCCTTCAGCGGCCCGTTTCCCGGGCCTCGGGCACTAACGATTATAATGCAAAAAGGCGACCCGGAAGCCCGGGTCGCCTCGTCTTTTGGAGCGGGAAACGGGAGTCGGACCCGCGACATCCACCTTGGCAAGGTGGCGCTCTACCACTGAGCTATTCCCGCACGTAACTCTATCCTTCGCCGCATCCGGGGATGCGAGAGAAGGGACTTGAACCCTCACGCCTTTGGGGCACCAGATCCTAAGTCTGGCGTGTCTGCCATTCCACCACTCTCGCGTCGGCGGCCTTTTCAGCCGCTGTCGACGCGCCGCATGGTAAACGCGAGCCCACCTGCTGTCAAGGCCTCGCGGGCGATCGCTTCGGAGGCCATCGAGCCCCTCGGCGATCGTCGAGGCCGTTTTTAATTCCAGGATAAAAGCGGGGCGGCTTTCGCCGTCCCGCTTTCGTCCCGATGAGCCGCGCAGGCATCGAACCTGCGACCCGCAGATTAAGAGTCTGCTGCTCTGCCAACTGAGCTAGCGGCCCAAAACAATCCTCATGCACCGTGCGTCCGACAGGAGTCGAACCTGCGACCTACGGATTCGAAGTCCGTCGCTCTATCCAGCTGAGCTACGAACGCATGCACGCCCTCACGGCGCCCTCGATCATCTCCATCTCTGAAAACTCTCGTAGGGTGGGTGATGGGACTTGAACCCACGGCACCCTGCTCCACAGGCAGGCGCTCTACCACCTGAGCTACACCCACCGTGCAATCGGTGTCCATACATTGCCAAAAGCTCCGGGAAATGTCAAGTGGAGACGATCGCAAAAAAAGTTATATGGCTGCGGATTTTATGCGAACGGATTGGGTCGGGAACGCTTTATACGATTATATGCAGGGGGGCGGAGCAGGACGCGCAGCGCCCCGTCGCGCCTGCGACGGCCAGGCCCTTCATGTCGACATGATAGCCTCGGCGGGCGATTACGACGGATCCGCAGCTCGGGCATAGTGTATCCGCCGCCTCGCCCGCGACGTTGCCGATGTAGACGAAGCGAAGTTCTACCCGGGCGGCAATCGCGAGCTCGCCGAGCAGCTTCGAGGGAGGGGGAGGCGCGCCGTGATTCCACGCGGGATGATAGGCCGAGATATGGAGGGGTAAGTCCTTCGATAGGCTCGCCAGGAATCCCGCGATCGACCTCATCCCCTCGACCGAATCCGATAGGTCCGGCACTACGAGGGTAGTCGCCTCGACGTGGCAGAGCTCGGCCGCGATCCGGATGAACTCGAGGACGGTATCCCTTCTGCCGCCGAGGACTCTCTCGTAGGCCTCGGGCGACCAGGTCTTCAAGTCGACGTTGACCGCGTCGGTTAGGGCGAGCAGCTCGCGGGCGGGTCCGCCGTTTATGCAACCGTTCGTCACGAGGACGGTCCTCAGGCCGACCGCCCTCGCCTCGGCCATCGAGGCGAGGACGAATTCGAAGTGGACCGAAGGCTCGGAGTAGGTGTATGCGATGGAGGGACAGCCGGAGCGCAACGCCGCCTCGGCGAGACTCCTCGGGTCATGGCGCTCGAGCGAGGCCGGTATCTCCTGGGAAATCCTCCAATTCTGGCAGAAGGGACAGCGCAGGTTGCACCCGACGAATCCGGCGGAGAAGACGTTCGAGCCCGGGAGGTAGTGATGGAGGGGCTTTTTCTCGATCGGGTCGACTGCAAGGGACGAGACGAGGCCGAAGAAGGGGAGGACCATGGCCCCGCGCTCGTTGCGCCGGACCTTGCAGAGGCCGGAACGGCCCTCGGCGATGCGGCAGCCGTGGGGGCAGAGCTCGCAGGTGATTCCAGCGGCTTCAGCGCGCCAGTAAGCCGCCCTCGGCATGCCTAAGCCCGCGCGCGAGCGCTCGACATGACCTTATCGTGGAGTCCCGCGCCGCCCGGGAAGCGGAGGGGCTCCTCGACCTCGAAGGGCTCGTAGCGGATCCCGAGGCTTCCGCGGCGGATCCACAGCTTCATGACCGGCCTGGAATGGCCGGTCTCGTCGACGGGGGAGGGCTGCTCCTCGACGGCCGCGATGTCGTCCTTGCGGAATTCGAGGATCGCGGGCTCGGAGCCAGCCGGCTCGGCGAAGAGTATGCACTTGCCCTCGTCGTAGGGGTGCTTCCTGATAGTCCCAGTAAAGGCGACCGCCTCTTTCGGCTTCCCCGATCTATAGCGAACCACCTCGGATAGGGGCTCCTCCTCGAGCTGTTCGATGAAGCCCATGCTAGCACCTCCTTCGGAACCTGTTCGCGGCCTCCTCCTGGACAATAAGTATAAGCGACAAGGCGGCCGAAAGTAACAGGGAAGCCGAGGCGAACCAGTCCCCCCATTCGATATAGGGGGTCGGCGAGGCGGTTCGGTAGATCGGCGCCTCCACGAATTTGGAGGCCGACACGAAGAGTGGAAGGGAGTCCAGGGTCTCCCCGAACGGGCCGACGACGCAGGATACGCCGCCGTTCGTCGAGCGCACGAGGGTCTTGCGCGCCTCTATAGCCCTGAAACGCGCCGCGGCCCAGTGCTGGATCTCGGCGCTCTCGGTCTTGGACCAGGAGATATCGGTCAGGTTGATGAGGAGATCGGCGCCGCCGAGGGAGAAATTCCGGCAAACGTCCGCGAAGGCGTCCTCGAAACAGATCGGGGAGCCGAAGCGGACCCTTCCCTCCTTCGTCGGCAGGTCGAAGACGACGAATTCCTTTCCCATCGCCCATCCGCTCTCGAGCCCCACGACCTTTTGCATGAATTTCTTAAAACCGGGATATTCCATGAATGGGATCGCCTCGGCGAAGGGCACGGGATGAATCTTGGCGTAGCTTTTGACCAGCGTTGTCTGCGGGTCGATGAGGATCGCCGAATTAGTGGCCTCGAAGGTCGTCCAGTTTATGACCACGGGGGCTCCGGTGAAGAGCCAGGTTCCCGATTGGCGGATGAAAGGGATGAGCGGATCCGCCGCGGGCCTCTGATTGTAATAGGACCGGGATTCCGCATAGGGGTGCAGGAGACTCGTCTCGCTGAAGAGGATAAGGTCGGGCCGGCGCGGGGCGTTCGCGAGCGCTTCGCGCGCGAGGCGGATATCGGTGGCTACCGCATTCTCCTCATCGCCCTCGGCCCAGGGATCGGTGTTCTGCTGGACGAGCACGGCGTCCAAGCTGCCGACCCGCGGGATCGGCGTCGACATCCGGACCAGGCCATAGCCGAGGGACAGGAGGACCAGCGCGAGGGCGGCAGCGGAATAGCCGAGCCGCGCCCGAGGCGGGAGCGAGCCCTTTCTCGAGGAGCCGATGCCGAGGAGCAGCTCGGCGATCGCCGAATTGCAGGCCGCCAGGAAGGCGGTTATGCCATAGAGCCCGGTCAGGTCGGCGATCTGTAGCAGGGGCAGGGCATCGGTGAGCGAATAGGGGAGTAAGCCCCAGGGATAGCCGAGAAAGCCGATGGACTTCTGGAACTCGAAGGCCGTCCAGAGCAGGACGAAGCCGAGCGGCCTTGCCCTGCCGCCTCGATCGAGGATGAGCCAGATATAGAGGCCGAGCACCGCGTAGACCACGAAGTAGGCGAGGGTGGTGCTTCCCAGGGTCCAGATCCTGAAATCCTTGAAGAACCAGAGCCAGAAGCTCGTGAGGGCGTGCTGCAGGGCGCCGAACAGCCCCGCCACGAGTGCCGCGGACTTGGGTCCAGGCAATTCGATCATGGCGACGTAGAGCGGGATCAATGCGACGAAGCCGAGCGGGGCTAACCCGTGCTTGAAGATCTCGTTGGGTACGGCGAGCGTCATCAGGATCGCGGAGACCGCGGCGAGCGCCAGGGAGCGAGGGATCGCGGAATTGCCGTTGTTTCGATGCATGAAGCGGATAATAGCCTTAGGATACCCGAAATAAAAGAGCCATCGCGCAGTCCGCGCGCGGGACGCGCCTTGACCCGAGCCCGTTCCGGGCACTAGATTTGCGCCATGATCAAGGCTGTCTTCCCCGGATCCTTCGATCCCCCCACCTTCGGGCACCTCAATATCATCGAGCGCGCGCGGGATCTCTTCGACGAGCTCCTCGTGGTGGTCGCCGTAAACAGGCAAAAAACGGGGCTTTTCGCCCCCGAGGAGCGTCGAGATCTCCTCGTGGAGCTCCTCGGCGGCTTTGCGAACGTTTCCGTCCACCTCTGCGACAAGCTGATCGTCGAGTTCGCGCGGAGCAACGGGTGCAGGGTCCTCGTCCGCGGGGTCAGGAGCGTCCCCGATTTCTCCTACGAATTCGAGCTTTCGATCATGAACAAGGGGCTCAATCCCGCGGTGGAGACCATTTTCATGCCTACCGATCCTAAATTCTTCGTGCTCAGATCGAGCGCGATCAAGGAATTGGCGCTCTATGACGGCGACATTTCCAGCATGGTCCCGCCCAACGTAGCGAAGGCGGTCAGGGCTAAGGCGGCCGCTTCCGGCGCCCGGAGCCTCGCGGCGGGAGATCGGACTTGACAACTTTTGGTTTTTTGTGTAGGTTGCCTTTGTTGCTAGACCTTCCAGAGCTTCGCGGTGTATAAATGCGGTCTGGGCCGGCCTCGAGTCGGAATATATCGCGTTTAGTAAGAGGTTTAAGTTATGGCTGTACCTAAATTCAGGACTTCAAAGGCGAGGACTCGCAGGCGCCAGTCGATCAACATGAAGCTGACTGCCCCAACCCTCGTGACGTGCGGGAATTGCGGAAATCCGGTTCTACTGCACCGGGTCTGCCCGAAGTGCGGTTTCTATCGCGGGCGACAGGTCATTACGCCCGAATCCAAGGCATAAGGAGAGCGGCATGGACGAGCTGTTCATCAAGATTAAGAAAATCATCGCCGAGAAGCTCGAGGTGGAAGAGGACAAGATCACGCTCGAGGCGAGCTTCAGGCAGGACCTCGGCGCGGACAGCCTCGACACCTACGAGCTCGTATACGGAATCGAGGAAGAGATGGGCATCACCATCCCGGACGAGAAGGCGAACGAGTTCGAGACCGTCAAGGACGCTTACGATTTCATCAAGTCCCAGGTGAAGTGATCCCCACCCACGCTATGCGGGCGAAGTGACGTGCTGTTCCAGGGCGCCGGCGCCATATCCCGCGAGCGAAGGGCCCAGCTGGCCGCTTTCCAGAAGCAGGCCGATATAAGGTTCAGGAGCCTCGAGCTCCTGAACCTTTCTTTTACCCACCGCTCCTGCGGCAACGAGGATCCCGCGCGATCCCAGAACAACGAGCGCCTGGAATTCCTCGGCGACGCCGTGCTCGGACTCGTCACGGCTTCCTGCCTCTACGAGCTCCTCGGCGAGCGCAGCGAGGGCGAGCTGGCCCGGGTCAAGAGCTACGTCGTCTCCGAGGAAGTCCTCTCGGAGCTGGCCAAGGGACTCAGGCTCGACGAGTACATCCTCCTCGGCAAGGGCGAGGAGCAATCCGGGGGCAGGGCCAAGAAGGCCATTCTAGCCGACGCGACGGAGGCCCTCTTCGGCGCCTACTACGTCGACTCCGGCTTCGAGGCGGCCTACCGCTTCGTCCGAGCCCTCGTCGAGCCCGAGATCGGCAAGGTCCTCCAGAACCGCCATCACAAGGACTACAAGACCATGCTCCAGGAGTATGCCCAGAAGTACCACAAGAGCTATCCGCTCTATAGGCTCGAGAAGAAGTCCGGACCGGATCACGACCGGACCTTCTGGGTCTCCTGCGTGGTCGCCGGGGCCGCCTACGGCGCCCTGAGCGGCAAGAATAAGAAAGAGGCGGAGCAGTGCGCGGCCAAGGCCGCCTACGACGCGATCATCGCGGCCGGCGGGCTCGAAGCCGCCCGCCTCCTCCAAATAGAGAACCAGTAGCTACAGGCCGTACTTGGGCTTCAGCTTCCCCGCGATCTCGAGCAGGCGGCCGCGCTCGTTTAGGGCGGGATCGTCCATCACCGTCTCGAGGAGCTCCTTGAGCATCATCCCCATCTTCGGGCCGGGCGGGATGCCGATCGAGGAGAGGTCCCCGCCCTTGACCGCTAGATCCGCGATGCCGAAGGCCTCCTTCGCTGCGAGGACGGCCGCGATCCGCTCTCGCAGGGGATCCAGGCCGCGGGGATCCACGGGACGGCCGATTATCCCGGTGCCGTCCGCCACGCGCAGCGCGAAGAGCCTATCCAGCGAGTCCGGGCCGACGCGGGCGAGGAAACGCCGCACCGCGGGGTCTCCCCAGGAGTCATCGTAGGCGAACATATGCAAGCGTACGAGGTGGACGACCTCGTCGGTCACGGCGTTGGGGAAGCGAAGCCTCTTGAGCAGCGCCTCGGCGTCGCGCGCCGAGTATTCCTCGTGCCGATAGAAGGTGGGATCTTCTCCCTCCTTCTCCTTCTTGGCGGCGGGCTTGCCGATGTCGTGGAGGAGGGCCGCCAGGCGGAGGACCAGCTCGGGCGGCGAGGCGTCGACGCTGGCGTACAGGTGGTCGAGCACGTCGAAGACGTGCATTCCGCGCTGCTCGACGCCCCGGCAGCCGATCAGCTCCGGCGAGATCGCGGCGAGCAGGCCGGTCTCCTCGAGCAGGCGCAGGCCGAGGGAGGGAACCGGTGAGAGCAGCGTCTTCTGCAGCTCCTCCCGGACCCGCTCGGCAGAGACGAGCCTGAATCGAACGATCGAGGGGCCGATGGCAGCCAACGTGCCGCCCTCGATCTTGAAGCCGAGCTGCGACGCGAAGCGGATCGCCCGCAGGGGCCGCAGCCCGTCCTCGCGGAATCGCTCCAGGGGATCGCCCACCGCCCGGACGAGGCGCCGCGCCAGGTCCTCCCTGCCTCCGTGAGGATCGAGCAGGTCCCTGGCCCCGAGGTCGAAGGCCATGGCGTTCATCGTGAAGTCCCTGCGCGAGAGATCCTCGCCGATGGTAGAGGCGTACTCGACGCTGTCGGGATGCCGGCCGTCGGCGTATGAGGACTCCGTCCTGAAGGTGGTGACCTCGATCTCCATGCCCTTGAAGAGCACGGTGACCGTGCCGTGCTTGATGCCGGTCGGGATCACCCGCTTATAGGCCTTGATCACCTCTTCCGGGCGGGCGTCGGTCGCGACATCGAAGTCGCTCACCTCGCGGCCGAGGAGATAATCCCGCACGGCGCCGCCCACGAGGAAGCAGGACTTGCCCGCGTCGGCGAGCACGCGGGCGAACTCGTAGAGCTCCCGGGGCGGATTGATCGCTCTCATCTGCCTCGACCTTATACCGGATGGACTCGCCTCGGCAATATCGCTTGACAGCCCGAGGCCGCGGCGAACAGACTGGCAGGATATGGAAGCCCTGCTCGTAACCGGAGGCGAGCCCCCGCCGCGGAGCCGACTCGAGTCCCGATTCGCGGGTTTCGGGCTGGTCTGCGCCGCCGATTCGGGCCTCGATACCCTCGTCGCCTGGGGGCTGGCCCCCGACATAATCGTCGGGGACATGGATTCCGTCTCGAGCCCGGCCCTGGCGAGGTGCTTCCCCCTCGCCAGGCTCATCGTCGAGTCCCGCGACAAGGACGAGACCGACACCGAGCTGGGGCTCTCGGCACTCGCCGCGAGCGGCGCCGACAGGATCGTCCTCGCGGGCGGCGGGGGAGGCCGCCTCGACCACCTGCTCGCGATCCGGGGCCTCTTCGAGCGGCGAGGCTCGCGGCCGAGGCCCAGCGAATGGCATATCGCCGGCGAGGCCGCCTATCTCGTCGAGGAGGGGGGCCGCCTCGCGCTGGACGCGGCCGCCGGCTCGACCGTCTCGGTCTTCCCCCTGGCCGCGGGGGCCTCGCTCATGACCAGCGACGGGCTCAAGTGGCCGCTCGCCGGGCTCTCGTGGGGCCCGGGCGATTCGGGCGTCAGCAACGTCGCGGCCGATGGCGCGTTCAGCGTATGCGCGGGTCGGGGCGACCTACTGGTCGTGCTGCTCATCGCCCCCGGCGCCGGCCCCGCGGAAGGCCGCGGCCAGTAGCAGCCTCGTCTCGCGCGGGTCTTGGACGAGGACTCGCGAGCCCGCGATGAGCTCAGCGATCCCGATCTCGCGGGGGTAGCGCGGTATCACGTGGAGATGAAGGTGATCTATGCTCGCTCCCGCGGACAAGCCCATGTTGTAACCGATATTATAGGCGGAGGGCTTCATGACGCCGTCCAGGACGCCGAGGCAGTCGTCGATTAGGCCGTCGAGCTCGCGGCGCTCCTGTCCCGAGAGGGAGCGGATGTCGACGACGTGGCGCTTGGGGAAGACGATGAGGTGGCCGGGATTGTAGGGATAGAGATTGAGCGAAACGACGAAGGAGGCCGACTCGTGGACGACGAGCCGCTCGACCTCGTCGGAGCCCGAGGCAACGAGGCAGAGTATGCAGCCCTCGGGCTTGTCGCCCTTGAGGTAGCCGAGCTTGTCGAAGTTGAAGAAGTACTCCATTATTGCCCCCGACGGTCTGCCTAATAGTATACGGTTCGCCCCGAGGACGCCAGCATGGACGAAGCAGAGAAGCCCCTGATCCTGATCCTCGTCAAGCGCGCGGCCATCTTCCTGTTCGTGCTCTGCGCCATATCGACCTTCTATTGGATAGTCGGATCGCTGAGCTCCTTCCTCGACGAGACTCAATCCATGCTCCTCTCGATCATGAGGATATCCGCGCTGGGCATAGTCTCCGTCTCCGGCCTCGGAATAGCCGTCGCCGCCGTCCTCGCCCGTCGCTACAGACTCTCCCTGGGAGGCGTAGTCGCCTACGCGCTCGCCGCCGCCTTCGGCGCCTCGGCGCTCGCCGTCGCCCAAGCCGTATCGATCCTCTCCCTCGGCCTTCGCTGACATCCGGAGCCTTGACCCCTTTTCCGCGCGGCCGCTATACTCGGCGTCATGCAAGTCAGAGTTCGCTACGCTCCCTCTCCCACCGGCCTCCAGCACATCGGCAGCGTCAGGACAGCCCTCTTCGATTACCTCTTCGCCCGCGCGAGCGGCGGCGTTTTCATACTGCGCCTCGAGGATACGGACAGGACGCGCTACTCCGAAGAATACGTCAAGAACCTCTACGATACCTTCAAATGGCTTGGCTTCTATTGGGACGAGGGTCCCGACGTCGGCGGCCCCTACGGCCCCTACGTCCAGTCCGAGCGCTTCCCTCTCTACCAGGCTCGGGCTAAGGAGCTCATCGAGAAGGGCATGGCCTATTACTGCTTCTGCGGCGAGGAGCGCCTCGCCAAGGTTCGCGCCGATCAGGCGGACTCCGATACCTCGGAGATGGGCTACGATCGGCATTGCCGCGGCCTGGATCCCGCCGCCGCCGCCGCCCGGATCGCGGCCGGCGAGAAGGCGGTCATCCGCCTCAAGATCCCCCTCGAGGGAACTACCAAGTTCCGCGACGCCCTCCTCGGCGACATCGAGTGGAAGAACGAGGACGTGAGCCCCGATCCGATCCTCCTCAAGTCCGACGGCTTCCCCACCTATCATCTCGCCAACGTCGTGGACGACCACCTGATGCGCATAACGCACATCACGCGCGCCCAGGAGTGGATACCCTCGGCGCCGCTGCATATAATCATGTACGAGGCCTTCGGCTGGGAGCCGCCCGAGCTCGTCCACCTCCCCATGGTCCTCGGCGCGGACGGCCACAAGCTCTCGAAGCGGCACGGCGCCACAGCGGTCGACGAGTTCCGCAAGGCGGGGTACCTGCCCGAGGCCCTCGTCAATTACGTTTCCCACCTCGGCTGCTCCTTCGAGGAGGGCCGCGACATCTTCTCCCTCGCCGACCTCGAGCGGCTATTCAAGGTCGAGCGCCTCAACAAGGCTCCCGCCATCTTCGACTACCAGAAGCTGGAGTGGTACAACGGCCAGTACATCAGGCTGAAGTCCGACGCGGACCTGCTCGGCCTCGTCATGCCCTACCTCGTTCAGGCCGGCCTCCTGGCCGAGGCGCCCGCCCCCGAGCCGAGGAGCCTAGCCCTCGGTGCGATGCCCCTCGTCAAGGAGCGCCTGCGCTTCCTCGCCGACGCGCCGATCATGCTGCGCTACCTCTTCGAGGAGCCGCCGGTGCCCGCCCCCGAGGAGTTCATCCCCAAGAAGCTCGACAAGGCCAGGGCGGCCGAGCTCCTCGCCGCGGGCGGGGCCCTCCTGCCTTCCTGCGACCTGTCCGACCTCGAGGCTACGGAGGCACGATACCGCGCCGAGGCCGAGCGCCTCGGCGCCAAATTCGGCGACCTGATGATGCCGCTGCGCGTCGCGGTCACGGGCTCGCGCGTGAGCCCGCCCCTCTTCGAGTCGATCAGGCTCATCGGGATACCGAAGGCGACGGCCAGGATAGGGCGCGCCGTCGCGGCCCTGTCGTAGCGGCATCGTCGCCGCGGCGCGCCGCCCCGCGCCGCCCCGCGCCTTGACCCGTGGTTTCGCTTCGGGGCATAGTTCCATTGCCGTGCCCCTGAAGCACGGTCAAGGAGACCTACGATGAGTGATACCCCGGCCTCGGCCAATCCCGAGTCCAACGATTTCATCCGCGAGGCCGTGGCCGAGGACCTCGCGAGCGGTCGCTATTCCTACGTGATGACGCGCTATCCTCCCGAGCCCAACGGCTGGCTCCACATAGGGCACGCCAAGGCCATCAGCATCGTCTTCGGCGTCGCCGCCCAGTTCGGCGGGAAGTGCAATCTCCGCTTCGACGACACGAATCCCGAGAAAGAGGACATGTCCTACGTCGAGGCCATCAAGCGCGACATCAAATGGCTCGGCTACGACTGGGAAGACCGCGAGTACTACGCCTCCGACTACTACGAGCGCCTCTACGAACTCGCGGTGAAGATAATCAAGAAGGGCAAGGCCTACGTCGACGACCTCTCCGCCGAGGAGATGAGCGAGTATCGGGGCACCAACGTGCCGGACAAGAACAACATCACGATGACGCCGCCCGGCAGGAACAGCCCCTGGCGCGATCGGAGCGTCGCAGAGAACCTCGATCTCTTCGCCCGCATGCGGGCCGGCGAATTCGCCGACGGGGCCAAGACGCTCAGGGCCAAGATCGACATGGCGCACCCCAATCTGCTCATGCGCGACCCCCCCATGTACCGCATCCGCCGCGAGCCCCACTACCGCACCGGCACGGCGTGGTGCATCTACCCGATGTACGACTTCCAGCATCCGCTGTCCGACGGGATCGAGGGCGTCACCCACTCCCTCTGCTCCCACGAATACGAGATCCACCGCCCCCTCTACGAGTGGTTCGTCCGCGAGGCCGAGGTCTTCCCCTCGCGGCAGATCGAATTCGCACGGCTCAACATCACCCATTGCGTGATGTCGAAGCGCTGGCTGCTCCGGCTGGTGGAGGAGGGCTGGGTTTCGGGCTGGGACGATCCCCGGATGCCCACCCTCGCCGGCCTGCGGCGCCGCGGCTACACGCCGGCATCGATACGGGATTTCATGTCGCGCATCGGCGTCGCCAAGACCCTGTCCTTGGTGGACGTGCAGCTGCTTGAGCATTGCATCCGCGAGGAACTCAACAAGAGCGCCGACAGGGCCATGGCCGTGCTCCGTCCCTTGAGGCTGGTCGTCGAAAACTGGCCCGAGGGGAAGGTTGAGGAGCTCGAGGCGGTGAACAACCCCGAGGATCCCTCTCGCGGGAAGCGCGTTATCCCCTTCTCGGGGGTCCTCTACATCGAGCGCGACGATTTCGCGGAAGTCCCGCCTCCGAAGTACTTTCGCCTCTTCCCTGGCAACATGGTCCGCCTGCGCTACGGCTATATCGTCACCTGCACCGGCTTTTCCAAGGACCCGGTCTCCGGCGAAGTCACCGAAGTCCGCTGCAGCTACGATCCCGCGACGAAGGGCGGCGACGCTCCGGACAACCGCAAGGTCAAGGGTACCATCCACTGGGTCTCGGCCGCCCAGGCCATCCCCATCGAAGCCAGGCTTTACGACCACCTTTTTTCGGCGGAGCGCCCGATGGACGTCGCGCCCGGAGTCGATTGGGTTACGACCGTAAATGCCGTCTCCCTCGAGAGGTTGCCCGGAGCCTTCGCAGAGCCTAGCCTCGCCTCGGCCGAGGAGGGAGACCGCTTCCAGTTCGAGCGCCTGGGATATTTCTGCTGCGACACGGATTCGAGCCCGGGCGCCCTCGTCTTCAACCGCACGGTTTCCTTGCGCGACACCTGGGCTAAGATCGAGAAAAAGGGAAGCTAGCGCCGTTATCGAGCAAAAAAACGGGAACGGAGGTCCAGGAAAACCGCCAAGGAACGCGAGGCGACGCGAAGGATGAGAAAGGAATTCCATCCCTTTTAGCGTTCCTTAGCGTACTTTGGCGTCACTTAGCGGCTTTCTTCGCCTCCGTACTTTAGCAGGCATTCCGTAAATCGCCGGACACTAGAAGCCCACGTCCTCTTTCACGAAGATCAGCTTCGCCCTGCCGGGCTGGATTTCCCGATTGAATACGAGGACCTTGGCCGGGAAGCTGTTGAAGCCTTCGGGCAGGCCATAGGCCTTCCTGGCTCGCGCGCTCTCGAGCGGCACGATGTGCGCGTCGATGCGCTTGAAGCCCTCTTCGAGGTCCTTGACGATCTTCTTGGTGCTGACGATCCAAATAACCGTCCCCGCGCCGTAGGCATAGCCGGGGAGCTGGCTGCCGGTCAGGGAGGCGAAGAGAATGGAACCCGTCTCGGTCACAGCGTGGGCGCTGCCTACGGAGAAATCGGGGCCGGCTCCCAGCTTGCGCATCTCCCTGCCCTGGGTCTTGGCGTCCATCTTCGTGAGCCTGGCTTTGACGCCATCATATTTGCCGGACTCGTTGACCGCCTTGGCCAAGCCGATCGCGTCGAGCGTTACCGAGCCGGCTGTGAATACCTCGGCTCCCGGGGGCAGGAGCTCGGTCAGCTTCTTGAGGGCCTCGACTCCAGTGTCTACGACGCTGGCCTCGATGCCGTTCGCGGCCAAGGCCTTTATTGTCTTCTCTACGGTTTCGCTCGAAGCGAGCGCTGAAAAATCCTTCATTGTGTCCTCCAGATAAACTTGAATACGTAGTTACTATTAGTAACCTAGTAATATTCTTGAATATAGTCAAGAAAAAATATATACTTATTACTATGAATACGAACGAAGGCCAGAAGGGCAGCGAGCGCCTCTGTCCCAAGGTGGAGGCCGCCTTCGGCCTCCTCGCGAAAAAATGGATGGGCCTCGTATTATATTCATTGATCGACGGCGAGCTGCATTTCTGCGATCTGGAGAAGGCTCTACCCGCCTTAAGCGCGCGCGTCCTCACTCAGCGCGTGCGAGAGCTCGAGGAGGCCGGGCTCGTTCTGCGAAAAGTGAGCGCTACCTCGCCCGTCCGCGTGAGCTACTGCCTCACCGAATCGGGGAGGTCGCTCGCGATTGTCGTTGGTGGAATTGCAGATTGGGCAAATATATAGATTTGTGTTGAATGCTAAATCATACAGGCGAAAGGTAGTAAGAGAGCTAGTGGGAGGCATGGGCCCGATATCGACCGGTCGTGGCCTCGAGCTCCACCTTCAGGGGAATTCCGAATAGGCGGGTTATCGTTTCCGAGGTCAGGAGATCGCGTTTGAGCCCGTCCGCGATAATACGCCCCTTCTTCACGAGGATCACGCGCTCGATTTCCGGCGGAATCTCGGAGAGCTCATGCGTGACCAGGACGATAGCCCGCCTGTTCGCCAGGTTCCGGAGACAACGGGATAAGGCGTGGCGGGCGGCGATGTCCAGGGAGCTGAAAGGCTCGTCGAGGAGCAGCATCTCCGGATCGTGCACCAGGGCCCGAGCCACGAGGACTCGACGCATCTCCCCCGAGGAGAGTTCGTCCGCCCTTTTCCCTAGCAGCCCCTCCACTCCGAGAAGCAGGGCCGTTTCGCGGGCCTTCGCGACCATGGAGGGACTGGCCTCCGAGCGAAGTGGCAGGCCGACGCCGCCGAAGAAACCCGAGAGGATGGTGTCGAAGGCGCTCTCGGTCCCGGCCTGGGCGGATTGCAGGGTATCGGAGACTATGCCGAGGCGGGAGCGAAGGGCGAAAAGCTCCCAGCGTTCCTGGCCGAAGAGCCTGATCGCGGCAGGCTCCCTGTAGAGCGGGGACAGGTCGCCGGAGATCATCTTAACGATCGTCGACTTGCCCGAGCCGTTGGGGCCTAGGATGCAGGCGTGCTCGCCCTCCCTCAGCGACAGGCTGATGTCCCGGAGCGCCTGTTCCCCCGAGCGCATCACCGTCGCGTTCTCTATCTCGATCGCGACGCTCACTCGCTCTCCTCCACCAGCTCGAGGAGCTTGGCCCTGTATGCGCCCAGGGCGCGGGATTTCGAGATGAAGCCGACGAAGCGGCCGTCCGCGCCCAAGAAAGGCAGCTCATCCACGCCGCCCTGTTCGAAAAAAGCGAGCACCCTGTCCATGCCCACTCCCGGCCCTATCACCCATTGCGGGGCCGAGGCGACGTCGCTCACGCACATCGTCTCCGTGCCCTCGATGGCGAGCAGGATTCGCCTCACTTCGTCGAAGCGCACGAGGCCGAGGAGGAAGCCCTCCGCGTCGAGCACGGGCAGGCTGGAGCGCCGAGTGGTGAGAGCGCTCCTCGCCAGGTCGGCTACGGAGGCGTCGGGGGGCAGGGCGAGGAAATCGGACTCGACGAGCTCGCCGGGATCGATCAGCGTGAGCGCGGCCCTGTCCTTTTGATGGGTCACCAGCTCGTTGCGCACGGCGAGCTCCTCCGCGTAGATCGAGTAGGGGCTGAAGCGGCGGCCGAGGACATAGGCGACGCCCGAGGTGAGGATGAGGGGCACAAGGAGAGCGTAGCCGCCCGTGATCTCGGCTATCAGGAAGATCGAGGTGAGTGGCGCCTTGAGCAGGGCCGCGAGGACGCCGGCCATGCCCACGAGGGCGAAGTTGAGCTCGCTAGCGAAGGGCACGCCGAGGAGCTGCAGGGCGCGCGCGAGGACGAAGCCGGTGACGGAGCCCATGAAGAGGCTCGGGGCGAAGATGCCGCCCACTCCGCCGGCGGCGCCGGTGATCGCCGAGGCCGCGCCCTTCGCGAGGACGAGGAAGGCCATGTAGCCCACGAATAGCCATCCGCTCGGGTCGATGCCGAACAGGGGGCTGTTGCCGAGGAGCTCGAAGGCCTTGCCGCTGAGCATGGAGTTCATGCCCGAGTAGCCTTCTCCGAATAGGGGCGGGTAGATGAGGATGAGGGGCGCGAGGGCAAGGCCGCCGAGGACGGCCTTGAGGTACGGTCGCTCGAGCCTTCCCATCCTCTTTCCGACCCAACGCTGCGAGGCCCGGAGATAGGCCGCCGCGAGGGCGCAGAGGGCTCCGAGCGCGAGGTAGAAGGGCACGTTCCGGAAATCGAAGGGCTGGAAGACGGCGAAATGGAATTCCACCTCCTGGCCCGATACTACCTTGGCGAGTAGCGCCCCGGTGACGGAGGAGACGAGGAGGGGGACGGCAACCTGGGCAGTGAAATCGATCATCAGTATCTCTATGGCGAAGAGGGCGCCGGCTACGGGCGCCTTGAAGATGGCGGCCACCGCCGCGGCAGTGCCGCAGCCCACGAGCAGGACGCGCCTCCGGTAATCCAGGCCGAGTCGCCTCCCGACCCAGGAGCCGATGGCCGAGCCGGCGTGCATGATCGGAGCCTCCATCCCCAGCGAGCCGCCGAAGCCGACCGTAATGGTGCAGCCGGCGAGGGGAGCCCAGATCATCTTGGAGGGGACGCGGCCTCCGTCGCGGGAGATGGCGGCGAGCACCTTCGTGACGCCGTGGGAGAGGTCGGCCTTCACGACCCTGCGTACGAAAAGGACCGAGAGGAGGATCCCGATGGGCGGGAGGGCCAGTATGAGGTAGTTGAGCTGCTGCTTCTCGACCGCCCCGCGCAGGACGGCCTCGAGACTGGCCACCGCCTGCTTGAGGAGGATGGCTGCGGTGCCTCCGGCTATGCCGATGAACGCGCAGGCGAGATAGAAGGTGACCTGCGGCGAGAGGGCCGCCTTTCGCTTGACCGTGGTGTGTTTCGTCCGAGTAGCCTAATTCGCGGCGCGGCGATGGTCAACCGGGGCGAAAGGTATATAATCCCGCCTCACGGAGGCTTGCCATGAAAGAAGCCGAGCTCCTCGTCGACGCGCACGCGATAATCGGCGAAGGCCCGTTCTGGGACGAGAGAAAGCTCGCCCTCTATTGGATCGACGTCAAGGGCAGGCTCCTCCACGCCTTCGATCCCGCGACGGCCGTCGACAGGAGCGTCGCCCTGGGTTCCCGCCCGGGCTCGGCCGTCGCCTCGAAGTCCGGGAGCCTCCTGATGGCCATGGAGGACGGATTCGCCTTCGTGGACCCCGGGACAGGCGAGGCTACGAGGCTCTTCGACCCGGAGGCCGACAGGCCGGGAAACCGCTTCAACGACGGGAAGTGCGACTCGAGGGGCCGCTTCTGGGCCGGGACGATGGCTGACTCGGAGATCGGCGCGGAGGGCTCGCTGTACCGTTTCGATCCCGATCGCTCCTGCGCCCGCATGCTGGGCGGGATCGGCATTTCAAACGGCCTGACTTGGAGCCCCGACGACAGGACGATGTACTATATCGACACTCCGACCCGTAGGGTCGACGCCTTCGATTTCGACGCGGAGACGGGAGCGATATCCGGCCGGCGCGTCGCCTTCGAGGTGCCGCCATCCATGGGCTATCCCGACGGCATGACGATAGACGAGGAAGGCATGCTTTGGGTGGCGCTCTGGGAGGGCTGGGGCCTAGGCCGCTGGGATCCCCGCGAGGGGAGGCTGCTCTCCCGCGTCGAGCTGCCGGTCGCCAAGACCTCGAGCTGCGCCTTCGGGGGAAGGAGCCTCGATACGCTCTATATCACGACCGCGAGCATCGGCCTCGGAAGCGAAGGACTGGCGGGGCAGCCGCACGCCGGCGGGCTCTTCGCCTTCGAGCCCGGCGTGCGAGGCGCCGCCTCCAGGCCTTTCGCCGGCTAATCGGAGCTTTGCCTGGCGCGTTGGCCGATCTCGCGATATCATCGATCTATCATGGAACCAGTAGATATCGCCCTGCTCTTCGCGGCAGTGATCTTCGCCCTCGCGTCCAGGGCAGCGATGAAGCGCCTCGTCGTGCGCAGGCTCGGCAAGGCGAGCGACGCCCTGCTCGAGATCGACTTCTGGCGGGCCACTTCGGGCGAAGCCCTGACGCGCAGCGTGCTCCTAGTCGAGCTGGCCTCGTGGGCGGCGATCGTCCTCCTGGTCGTGATCCTGTCGACGCGGGCGCTTCAGTAGCTGTGAAGTCCCGATAGCAGGAAATTCACGCCGAAGAACGTGAATAGGGCGCATAGGAAGCCGAGGATCGCGACGATCGAGGGCAACGCGTCCTTCCTTCGCCGCACTAGGCGGAGGTGAAGGTAGGCCGTATAGCTGAGCCAGGTCACGAGGGCCCAAATTTCCTTGGGATCCCAGGACCACCAGGCGCCCCAGGCCTGCTCGGCCCAGATGGCTCCGAATACCAGGGCTCCCGCCGTGAAGATGGGATAGCCCGCCGCTATCGCCGTATACGCCACCCTGTCGTATTCCCGCCTCCGATCAACGTCCCCGCTCGCGAGAAAGGCAATCGAGGCTATGAACGAGGCCACGAAGAAGGATTCGCCGACGAAGCTCAGCGACACGTGGAGAACTAGCCAACCCGAGCGCAGGGCGGGGATGGGGGCGAGGACGTCCTTCGGTGCGATCGGCGAGCTTGCGACGGCGAGCAGGGCTGCGGCGACGACGGTGGCGCCGAATTGCACGAGGGGAAGGAAGGCCAGCCGCCGCTGCATCCCGTAGACCCAGCAGAGCAGACAGACGAATGCCGAGAAGAAGACGAGGGATTCGAAGGTACCCGTGAGCGCGGGAAAGCCGATGGCGAGGCTCCGCCGGGCGGTGACCGCGGCAAGTGCCAGGAAGGCGGCCAGGAGGCCCCAATGGGATACGGGATCGGCCTTGCCGTCCTTGCGGAACAAAAAGGGCGCCTGCACCGCCGCCGAGGCGAGGATCAGGAAGAAGGCGATCGTGGGCAGTGAGCTCATGGCTTTAGGTCTCCGAGTTTTCTCGCGAAGGTGATGAAGGCGCCCAGGACGATTACGGCCAGGGCCAGGAGGACGACGGGGAAGAAGGGATCGTAGGCGGCCTGCAGCCCGGACAGGGTCACTTCCTGCGCTCCCGCGACGCTGAAGGTCCCGATTTTCGAGCCCGGCCTGAGGCTGATCATCTTGGATCCGGCCGCCGACTCCTCGCGGGCGAGCGCTATGCCGCTGTCGAGGTCCACCGACATGAGCATGAGCCTCGCCCCGCCCTCGTCGATGGATTCGCCGGCCGCGAGGCTCCGCTTCGCTCCCGCGGGATCGATCAGCTCGAGCACGCGCTCCGTGCCGTAGGAAGCCTGGAAGACAGATAGGGCTCCCATCCTCAACGGATGGTTCACGCGTATCTTGTACGAGGGCAGGAGGATCTTGCCGCCCTCGGAGAGCTCGACCGTGCTCACCCAGTCCTTGGGGCGCCCGTCGGCGTAACGTTCGCTATCGAGGGCCCTGAGGGCCAGGAACTTGCCGTTCGGCAGGGCGACGGCCTCCCCGACGGCCAGGCGCGCGAAGCCCTCCCAGCCGGGATGGCCCTGCTTGGCGGCCTGACCGAAGACCGCGCCCAGGAGGAGGAGTATGAGACCGAGGTGGAGTATATCCGGGCCGTGCCTCCGGCCCGATCCTTTCTTGATCTCTTTGGCGAAGCGATAGGCGGAGCAGGCCGCTAGGTTGGCGAAAAAAAGGAAGGAGGGGACGAGGAAGAGGAGGGAGCCGTAGAAATGCGTGAAGCCCGTCCTCACTACTGCATCCGCGATGAATCCGGGAAGCAAGGAGTAATAGAAGGTAGGCTCGCGGCCCTGGGGCACGAGCGACGCGAGTATCCCGGTTGCCGCGAGGTAGGCGATGAGGGCGAGGGCTAGCTTGACGGACCTGAGCGCCTGGAAAAGTTTCCTCACGGGATCCCCTCGTTGCGAGATTCGGACGGTAGCCAGACGATAGGCGGCGGCGCGAGGCCTGTCAAGCCGAGGCGTAGAGGAAAACCGCGGCCGCGGTCGCCACGTTGAGGGAATCCGTTCCGCCTAGCATCGGCAGGGTGAGGCGCTCGTCGCAAGCCTCGAGCCAGGCCGCCGAGAGCCCGAAGGCCTCGTTTCCCAGGACAAGGGCGAGCCTCTCGGGCCGGCTCCAGGAGCGAAGGTCCCGGGCTTCGGGATCGAGGACGCAGGCGGCGGAGGCATAGCCTCGAGCTGCTAGGACCTCGAGCTCCCGGGGGCCGCTCAGCCGAGACCAGGGCAAGCTCAAGGAAGCGCCCATGGATACGCGGAGAACCCGCCGGCAATACGGATCCGGGCCGGTCGGCCCTAGGAGGAGGGCCGAGCAGCCGAAGGCGGCGGCGTTCCTGAAGGCGGAGCCCAGGTTCTCGGGGTCGCCGATTTCTGGGAGGACGAGGACGGTGCTTCGCCCCGAGCGCTCGGGAAGGGCGGCGGAGGCTGAGATTCCGGGCGGCCGCCTCGCGAGCGCGTAGGCTCCCCGGTGGAAGGCGTAGCCGGCGATCGCCGAAATCTCGGCCTCGGGAAGGACGGTGGGGAGCCGCGGGGATTGGAGCAGCTCCTTGGCCCAAGCCTCGCGGGCGGGGACGCAATAGAGGGTCACTATGTCGAGCCGCGCGGCGAGGGCCCGCTCGATGAGGAGGGCTCCCTCCAGGGCGAGGAGACTCTGGTCTCTCATCGGTCGATCAGAGCGGGCCCGCTCCGTCGATGGTGTGGGGCAGGAACTCGGGGAAGCTGTAGCTGGCGATTCCCGTGGCCATGTCCACGTCGACGCTGGCCGCGCCCTTGCGCACCAGCTCGTCCAGGGCGAGCTGGCATTCGTCGAGGCCGACGTTGAGAGCCATCGCCACCGAGCTCACCGTCACGACGCCCGCGCGGGCTTCGGCCAGCTTGAGCACGCGGACGGGAAGGAGGGGATCGATGCGGGGCGAGGCTACCCTGCCCTGGGGCGTTTCCGGTGGCCGGCGCAGGGAGCCCAGCAGGTCGCCGAGCCTGTTCCTCACGCCGAAATCCCTGGTCATCCGGAGAGCCCCGGCGCCGATGAGGAAGAGGCTGAGGAGGATGAACTCTCCGCCCAGTAGGCGGAGAGGCAGCGTCAGGAAGCCGAGTACGACGAGGATGATGCCCAGCCTGTTCTTGAAGCTCATGAGCCTTCCTTCTTCATATACCATAACGCGTATCGCCGGTCAGATAAAGGCCCCCTCGGGCTCGATTGCCCCTCGAGGCCAGAGCGGGGTATAGTGCCGGGACGTGAATCTCATCACCCTTGACGGAATTTCCAAGACCCTGGGCGAGGAACCCCTCTTCGAGGGCGCCAGCCTCGGCATAGAGTCGGGCGAGCGGATCGGCTTCGTCGGCCGCAACGGCCGCGGCAAGTCCACCTTCCTTCGCATCCTCGAGGGAGCCCTCGAGCCCGACTCGGGCGTGGTCGCGCGGAAACGCGAGCTCACGGTCAGCGTCCTCGAGCAGCGACCCGCCTTCGCCCCCGGAGAGTCCCTAGCCGGCTTCCTCGCGGGCGGCCGCTCCACCCTCGCCGGCCTCCTTCGAGAGCGCCAGCGCCTCCAGGCGGCGGGGCAGGCCAAAGGGCAGGCCTACGACAAGGTCGAGGCGGCGATCTACGGGGCCGGCGGACAGGACCTCGAGCGCTCCTACGCATCCCTATGCACGGAGCTCGGCCTGAGCGACCTCGACGCCCCGCTCTCCGAGATGTCGGGCGGCATGGTCAAGAAGGCGGCCCTCGCCCGAGCCCTGGCGCCCAGGGCCGAGCTCCTCCTCCTCGACGAGCCGACGAACCACCTCGACATCGATGCGATAGAGTGGCTCGAGAGGAAGCTCCTCCAGTACAAGGGCGGCTTCGTGCTCGTCACCCACGATCGGTGGTTCCTCGACGCGGCCTGCTCCGCGATCATGGAGATAGACAGGAAGGCCCTGTTCAAGTACCCGGGTTCCTACTCCGACTACCTCGCGAGGCGGATCGAACGGGCCGCGAACCTCGAGAAGGCCGAGTCGCGGCGCCTCACCGTCCTGAAGCGCGAGCTCGCCTGGCTCGCGAGGGGAGCCCGCGCCCGGGCTACCAAGAGCGAGCGCCGGAAGGACTCGATCCGGGACATGCAGGCTCAAGGCCTCGAGCGCGAGACCGGCATGGAGGGCTTCTCCTCGACCACGCGCCGCCTCGGCAAGAAGATCCTCGTGTTGAAGGGGATATCGAAGGCCTACGGGGAACGAGTCGTCATCGCGCCCTTCTCCAGGGACTTCAAGGCGGGCGAGAGGGTGGGCCTCCTAGGCCCGAACGGCTCAGGCAAGACCAGCTTCCTCGACATCGTCGCGGGCAGGACCGCGCCGGATTCGGGCCTCGTCGACAGGGGCGTGAACACCCACTTCGCGTACTTCGACCAGACCGCGGCCTCGATCGACTCCAGCCTTTCCCTGCTCGAGTACATCGGGCAGAAGGCCGAGCGCATCGCCATGGCCGACGGCTCGGTCCTGAACCCCAGCCAGTTCCTCGAGCGCTTCCTCTTCCCACGGGCGATGCAGGACCTGTCGCTCTCGCGGCTCTCGGGCGGCGAGCTCCGCAGGGCCCAGCTCGTCAGGATCCTCGCGGATTCGCCTAACTTCCTCCTCCTCGACGAGCCTACTAACGACCTGGACATAGACACGATAGAGCTCCTCGAGGACTACCTCTCGGACTTCGCCGGCTGCGTCCTCGCCGTCTCCCACGATCGCGCCTTCCTCGACGGCCTCGCCGATTCCCTCATCGTCCTCGACGGCGAGGGGGGGATGAGGGAGTACGTCGGGCGCTACGCCGACTACCGCACCTTCGCCGAGGAAGCGCCCGAGCCCGCTTCGCAGAAGCGCTTGGACGGCGCCGCCCTTGAATCGCGCGCCCGTGAGAAGAAGGGCCTGACCTACGCGGAGCGGAAGGAACTGGCCTCCGCGCTCGAAGAGATCTCGAGCCTCGAAGGGGAAAAAGCCCTCCTCGAGGCTTTCTTCTCGTCGCCCTCGCCCAATGCCGAGGACCTGGAGAAATCGAACCGCCGCTACGCCGAGCTACTCGAGCTCCTCGAGGCGCGCACAGCCCGCTGGGAGGACCTGGCCGCGCGCGAGTAGCGCGCCTCGAGGCCTCGTCCCGCGAGAAACGGAGACGGAGATGGCGATGAAATTCAAACCCGGGAAAAACTTCTTCTACTTCATCCTCGGCGCCCTGGCACTGATCCTCATCGCGACCGGTTTGCTGCATTCCCAGCTCGAGCGGGTATTCTCGCAGAAATTCATCGAAAAGGACCTCCCCGACGGCATCATGTTCGCCGCAGTCGGCATCCTGCTCTGGAATCGGAAGGTACGCAACGACCAGGAAAAGGCCGCGGCGGCGCGGAAGGCGGCGGAGGGAGAAGAAGCCTCGGCCAGGCAGGTCGGCGCCGAGGATACGGCCGCCGAGGATACGGCCGCCGAGGATACGGCCGCCGAGGATACGGCCGCCGAGGATACGGCCGCCGAGGATACGGCTCGCGACTGGCCGGGTCTGAGGAAGGGGGCCCAGGACATGCGCGATGCCTTCGCAGGCCTCTTCGCCGCCGACGAGCTAGCCTTCGTACAGCTCTTCTCGGATGTCCTCGCCCGCGCGGGCGACCAGCCCGACAAGGCCTCGCGAATCGAAGTCTCGGCCCAGTCCGACCGGCTGGCCTCGGTGTTCGGGGAGAGGCTCTCCGAGCTTCGCTCCCCCGTCGGCGAGATGAAAGCGGCCTCCGCCCTTTTCGAGGATAGGGCGGCGGAGCTCGCCGACCTTCCCGTCCTCCTCCAGACCGGGAAGGAGGACCAGGCCATGAAGGCCGTCCTCTACTTCATCGAAATCTTCAACAAAGTCATCCGGATAATCCCCGAGCTGCGCAGAAAGGGCATCGACACGGCCGCCATATCGGTGGGCGGATCCGGCATGCCGGAGTTCTATAACGCCTTCAACGACGTGCTCCGCCAGCTCACCGACGCCTTCGAGCACAAGGACTCCGTCTTGATCGGAGACCTCGCCGAATACGAGGTCCTCCCCCGGATGCGCAGCTTCTTCGCGGCGATGAGGGAGGCGCTGCCCGAATCATGATCGGCATGCCCGTCCTCGCCCAAGTCGGGACCAGCAGCCTCTACACGACGGGAAGCTCCGGTTCCAGCACGGGCTTCTTGGTAGTCATCGGCGCCATCATCGTCATCCTCATCGTCGTCGCGGTCGTGAAGAACGGCGGCGGCGCGGGGGCGGGGGCCTCCTTCAACAAGGGCGCCTTCCGCAAGGCCGCCCGGGCGGCCGGCCTGCCCGAGGAGGAAGTGCGTTCCCTCGAGGAATACGGAAAGGCGCTCGAGCTGTCCAATCCCGAGTTCGTCTTCCGAAATCCCCAGAAGCTCAATTCCTTTTTCCAGGACGCGTACAAGCAAATAGACAAGATATCCGACTCCGAGGCCGACGCCGAGGAGCGCAAGGCGATGCTCTTCTCGGCGCGGGAGAGGCTGACCCACGCCAGCGCCCAGGGAGGGGCGGTGCGAAGCACGCGGCAGCTCGGCCGCGGAGCGCCGCTAACATTTATCGCCCCGGGGGAGGAATCCTATCCCTCGGTGATCCTCGCGGTCGAGCCGAGCGGCTTGGCCGTCGAGCCCGTCTCCGATTCCTACGGCGAGGCCCTCCGCTTCAAGCGCGGGACCAAGCTCAACTGCTTCTTCTACGCCAAGGGCCACGAGGGCTACCAATTCGCGACGCGCGTCGTTGGCTGGGAGAAGATAGGAGGCAAGGACGCGATGGTGCTGGCCCACAGCGAATCGGTCAGCGCCCTGCCGGCTCGGCGCCACGCGCGCCGCGAGATGAGGGCGCCTTGTACCTATTACAGGGTAGCCGTCACCGCAGGCAAGGCCGGAAAAGCCTCGAGGGGCCCTCAAAGGAACAAGGCCAAGGTCGAGAACATACCGTATCCGGGAACGATAGTGGACATTTCAGCAGGCGGACTCGGGATCCAGTGCGCGAACCCTCTGCTCGCCGGCGAATTCGTAAAAATCACCTTCAGCGCGGGAGGAGGCGCACAGGCCGCCTTCGCGAAAGTCATCCGGATGAATAAGGCCAAGAATATAGGCGGAGTCATGCATGTCCAATTCGTGAAGATATCCCGGCAGGGACTCAACGCGATTCTTTCCTTCGTCTACGGGTACACCGACTAATTGCGCGATCTGCCCTTATTGCCGCCGGACGGATCGCGCCCTGCCTTGACTACGGGACCCGGCCGTCCCTACAATTGAAGCATGAAGGTCGTCGAGCTGCGGGATCTCAGCCGAAGGGAATCCCCCCTGCATTACATCAAGGAGCTTACGGCCGTGGCAGTCGTCGAGTGGAATCAAAGGCAAAGCGAAAGCGACATAGCCATTACACTCGAGCATCGGCCGCTCGGCCCGCCGGACGTCAGGGTCCGCCTCCTGGACGCGGTAGAATGGCCGACGCTGCCGATGATCCACGCGATCAGGGACTACGTCGTGGATCTCGAGCGCACGGGGAAGCTGCCCTGAGGGAATTCCTCCTGCGCGATCCGGAGTCGACGAGGGAGCTCGGGGAGCGGCTGGGAAGGGCGGTGGGCGGCGGTACGGTGATCGCCCTCCGCGGGGGCCTCGGGGCGGGCAAGACCACTTTCGCCAAAGGCTTCGCCCTCGGCCTCGGCGTCACGGACGAAGTGACGAGCCCGACCTACACGATCGTCTCCGAATACGAGGGAAGGCTGCGCCTCCACCACATCGACGCCTACCGCCTCTCCGGACCCGAGGACTTCGAATCGGTCGGCGGCGGGGACCTCGTCGTAGACGGCGGCGGAGTCTGCCTCGTGGAATGGAGCGAGCGGATAGAGGAGGCGCTGCCGCCCCGGACGGCCTTCGCCGAGCTCGAGGTCCAGCCTGACGGCAGCCGCGTCCTGCGCCTCGAAGGCGTCGACCTGGAGGCCCTCCTCCCATGAAAGTCCTCGCCATCGACGCGGCTACCGACATTCTCTCGGTCGCGGTCCTGACGGAGTCGGGGCTTTCCGAAGCCTCGATGGACCTCGGATTGCGCCACGCGGAGAGCCTGATGGGCCTCGTGGACGCCTGCATGGGCGGCGCGGGGCTCGCCCGGTCGGAGCTGGGCCTGGTCGCCTGCTCGAGGGGCCCCGGATCCTTCACCGGCCTGCGCATCGGCATGGCTGCGTCGAAGGGCATCGCCGCCGGGCTCGGCATCCCGTGGATATCCGTGCCGACCATCGATGCCTTGGCCTGGGGCTACGACTGGTTCGACGGCGCCGTCGCTCCGATCGTCGACGGGAAGAAGGGCCGGGTGTATTCCGCCATCTACGTCCGCGGCTCGCGGGCGACGGACTGGCTCGATGTCCCACTTGCTAAGCTGGCGGCCCTGCTCGATACTTACCCCGAAGCTCTCGTCACAGGCCCCGACGCGGAATTGTTCCGCGGGTTGGCCGCGGAGAGGAGCGGATTCAGGGTGGACGAGCGCGGGAGGTTTCCCGCCGGGAGCGCGATCGCGCGCTTGGGCCTCGAATCCTTCCTCCGAGCGGGACCGGGATCGCCCGACGAGGGGCCCCTCTATTTGAGACCTGTCGAGGCCGAGGAGCCGGCCCCGTAACATGCAGCCCGTCCCCGATCGGCCGAGCGCGGCCCCGGGGAGGAACAGGGAAGTACGGGAAACATGGATAATTCCTTCATCCAGGACGGCACCGACTTCGTCGGCGCCGACGAGATCGAGGAGCTCGAGCCCGTCGACGAGCCGATCCCGTCCGAGAGCCGGGTAGCCCTCCCCCCTTCGGATTCCCCGCTCCTTTCGGAGGCGGGGGCGCGGAGCGTGATCCGCAGCTACGACCAGATCCCCGAGCCCCTCGCTCTCCTCGACGACGGCCTCGGCTTCGTCTTCCGCAACGGGCCCTTCAAGGACCTGCTCAAAGCCTTCGGCTATCCCGAGTCCCCGACCTTCCTGGGCACCCTCTCGCGATCCATCAGCGCCGAGACCGCCCGGTCCATCCACGAGGCTCTGGGCCGCGACGAGGCCGGCCACGCGTGGAAGGGCACGATCGCGCACAGGGCCAAGAACGCCGCCGCGGTGATCACCAAGGTCCATATCTTCCCCTTCTATTCGGAGGACGGGAGCGCGGAAAGCGGCCCGGGCTCGGGACAGCCCGGTGCCTATTCGGTCTACCTGGACGACATCACGGAGGAGAACAGGAAATTCCTCCGGGACATGTTCTCCTCCCTCCTCGAGGCCTCGAAGCTGAAGGACAACGACACGGGCAAGCACATCGAGCGCGTCAACCTCTACACGAGCCTGCTCGCCAAGGAAATGTTCAACGATCCGGCGTGGACCGAGGTGGACAAGGACTTCATCGAGGACATCGGCTTCCTCGCCGCCATGCACGACGTCGGAAAGATCGGGACGCCCGACGATATACTCAACAAAGAGGGACCGCTCAACGAATTCGAGTGGGGCATCATGAAGGAGCACACCAAGAACGGCGCCTTCATCCTGTCGAGCTACCCGAATCCGATGGCCAAGGAGATCGCCCTATCCCACCACGAATGGTGGAACGGCTCGGGCTACCCCTACAATCTCGAGGGAAACATGATCCCCCTCGCCGCCCGCATCGTCACGCTCGCCGACGTCTACGACGCGCTCAGGATGAAGCGGAGCTACAAGCCGGCTTACAGCCACGCGATCGCTATCCAGAAGATCCGGCAGGAGAGAGAAGTCCACTTCGACCCGAGGATCGTCGACGTGGTGCTGAGGATACAGGGCGCCTTCGCCGAGGTTTACGCGGCCAACGCGGACTAGCGATCAGAACTCCTTGATCAAGGCTCCGTGCCGTTCCCTATAATGCCTTAATGAAGGCGCGGCGGCGCTTGTGCTGCTCCTTCTCGTAATCCTTCCACAGGCTGTGCACTTTGACGTTCGTCTCGAGCTCGACGTTGGTCTCGGAGTACTTGACCCCGGCCTCGATCGCGCTCTTGTTCAGGGAATTCATGATCAGCGCGATGACGCCCCGCTCCTGGTACTCGGGGCTGATGGCGACGATGTACATGTCGATGACCTCGGGCTTCCGCAGGCCTAGGAGGAAGTGGAGCCAGCCGAAGGGAAGCAGCCTTCCTCCCGCCCTCTGCGCGGCCTTCGAGAGGCTCGGCATGGCGACGCCGAAGCCGATGAGCTTCTGCTTCTCGTCGACCAGCACCTTGGTGAACCGTGGATCTACGAAGCCGAGGTAGGTCTTGATATAGTAGTTCATCTGCCCCTCGGTCAGGGGGCAGGTGCCGTACAGATCGGTATAGGCCTCGTCGAGGAGCTCGAAGAGCTGGTGGCCGTATTTGGAGACCAGGTCCTTCTTGTCCTTCCACTCGTAGATGCGAACGCCGGTGCGCTTGGAGATGATCTCCTGCACGCGCTGGACCTTCTCCGGGATCGCAGCCGGGGTCTTGACGCGGAACTCGATCCAATCCACGTCCTTCGCGTAGCCCAGACGTTCGAGGTATTGTGGATAATAGGGGCGGTTATAGTTCGTGGCGTAGGTACCCTCGCGGTCGAAGCCCTCGATGAGCATCCCCTCTTTGTCGAGGTCGGTGAAGCCTAGGGGACCGCAGATGCCCTCGAGACCCTTGGAACGAGCCCATTCCTCGACGGTCTTGACGAGGGCGGAAGCTACGTCGAAATCCTCGATGAAGTCTATCCAGCCGAAGCGGGCGTACTTCTTGCCCCATTTCTCGATTACCCTATTGTTAATGATCCCGGCTATGCGCCCGACCGCCTTGCCGTCCGAGTAGGCCATCCAGTACTCGGCCTCGCAGTACTCGAAGGCGGGGTTCTTGTCCTTCCTGAGCGTGGTCAGGTCGTCCATATCGAGCGGTGGGACCCAATAGGGATCGCCCTTGTAGATGGAATAGGGAAAACGGACAAAAGCCTTGAGGTCCTTGAGGCTCTCTATGCGCCTAATCTCGATTTTCATGGACGCTCCTATCGGGGCTTCGGTCCCGCCACGAAGGCTCCGATCCCCTCTTTCGGGTAGGGAGTATACCCGGACGGGGAAGGGCGCGCAACCGCGAGGTACCCGGCGCCCTGGAAGTCGCGGAGGCTTAGGCCTACGTTACAGGGAAAAGATAAGGGACGCGCTCTTCCAAAAGTCGTCTATTTATTTATATTGAAAAAAATATACCAGGTTTCTAATCGACAAACCAAGTCCGATGAGGCAGGGCAAACCCCGGAAAAACGGAGCTGGATTATCGGGGCGTTTCGCCTAGTGGAGAGGAGCCGTCAATCGCCTGTTTCCTCGGAATCGAAGCCCAGCCG
>JANXYQ010000034.1 GCA_025355995.1 Spirochaetaceae bacterium
TTGAACCCGCACGCCGCTTGCGCGACAAGGGATTTTAAGAACCAGCCCCCGCTTGTCCCCTGATGTCAATTACCATCTTCGAGAATGACTTATCTCGTCCCCGCTGTTCCAGAGAATATAGCTGAAGAGCCATGGATGCAACTGCTTTATTATAGAGTTCTTCTAATGGCTAACGCCGTTTTTGCGCAAGGGATAATGTGTATATAAACATAACACGGCTGAAGTTTGCAGTCGGGTAACATTTCCTATAGGGGGAGGAGAGCCAGCCACCACCCTTGATATCTCAATACATCTATCTTTCCCGACTAGAAGATCTGCCCTTGGATGGCGATCATCGATCTTCTTGAGATGATCGACAACCATGGACGGATTCTCTGATCACGGCCAAGGCTTCGTTGTCAGCGCCACCACTGTCACTTCTTGTTCGCGTCGTAGATCCTGTCGAACCGCCCGGTGTCCTCTCGAGCGCAAGAAAGTACAATCTAAAGAAGAGTCCCTTACATTGAAAGCAATTTTTTCGTCTATATCATTCATTCCCGAACAGTGCTGCCGGGTTCGGCGGAGGATACGCGCATGAGGAATGGCAATATGGCAATAATTGCTGCCGATGCAGGATCGAATAACCGTTATGCGATTCCATCTGTCGTCGAAGGTAGCAGCATCGAGCTCTCCGTCAAGCCCAGCCGCCTCGCGGTAACTCTCGTCTCGAACATAGTGTACGCTCAGGTGGAGGCCTTCTGCTACCCGAATGTCCCCCTGAGGATGGACGCGTTGCGTCCCGAGATCCGGGGGCCGCTTCCAGCCGTCGTCTTCGTAGCCGGCGGCGGCTTCATCTCTGCCAACAAGGATGCCTATCTCCAGCAGCGCCTTCAGATCGCCGAGAGCGGCTATGCCGTCTTCGGCATCGAGTATCGATATGCCGCAGGCGCCACATTTCCCTCTCCGCTCGAGGATGTCAAGGCCGCCATCCGTTACCTGCGCGCCCACGCCGACAAGCTTGGCGTCGACTCGAAGCGCATCGCGGTGATGGGCGAGTCGGCCGGCGGCTACCTGGCAGCCCTGGCCGGGACGAGCAACGGCAGGAAGGAATTCGACAGGGGGGATTGCCTCGATCAGAGCAGCGACGTTCAGGCCGTCGTGGATCTCTACGGGCTCTCCGACTTGAGCCGGATCGGCGATGGCTTTCCTCTGGAAGCGCGGGCTCTGCACGATTCCCCTGCCTCTCCCGAAGCCCTCTGGGTCAATGGCCCGGCGCTGTTCGGGCTCGGAGGAGCTGTCAAGGACAGGCCCGAGAAGGCGGCTGCCGCCAACCCAATGAGCTATATCTCGGCGCGGACCGCGCCTTTCCTCCTAATGCACGGCGACAGGGACATGCTCGTCTCCCCCGACCAGACGCGGATCTTGCATGAAGCGCTCATCGCGAAGGGCATCGAGTCGACTCGATACGTGGTGAAGGGAGCCGGGCATGCGGGCGACTACTGGCTGCAGCCCGAAGTTATTGAAGTTATAATGAATTACCTTGATAGGCACTTGAAGTGACGAGCCTCGCCGAAGAGGATGTCGCGGACCTTTGAGTATCATGCGGAGGCATATCGTGAGCTATAAGAAGGTCGAAGGATGGCTGAAGGCGCTTACCCTCGAGGAGAAGGCGTCGCTCTGCTCCGGCAAGGACTTCTGGTCGACGAAGAGCGTCGATAGGCTCGGGATTCCCTCGCTGGCGCTGACCGACGGCCCGCATGGCCTTAGGATGCAGGCCGAGTCGAGCGGATCGGCCGACCTGCTCAATAGCGTCCCCGCGACATGCTTCCCGACCGGCGCCGGACTCGCCGCGACCTGGAACCCCGAGGCTGCATACGAGGTCGGGCGCGCGATCGGCGAGGAGGCGAGGGCGGCGGGCGTAGCGGTCCTGCTTGGGCCAGCGATTAACATCAAGAGGAGCCCCCTTTGCGGCCGGAATTTCGAGTATCTCTCCGAAGACCCCTATCTCGCCGGTAAAATTGCCGTCGGCCATATCAGGGGCGTGCAGTCGCAGGGAGTCGGTGCCTCGGCGAAGCATTTCGCCGCGAACAACCAGGAAAGCCTCCGCATGTCGATCGATGTCCGCGTCGACGAGCGGACCCTGCGCGAGATATACCTCCCCGCCTTCGAGTCCGCCGTTCGCGATGCCCGTCCGTGGACGGTGATGAGCAGCTATAATCTCATAAACGGCACCTACGCGAGCGAGAACGGATGGCTGCTATCGGATGTCCTCCGGCGAGAGTGGGGCTTCGAGGGGGCCGTGGTCTCGGATTGGGGCGCTTGCAACGATCGCGTCCCCGGCCTCGCCGCCGGCCTCGACCTAGAAATGCCCGGTGGCGACGGCGTCACCGATCGCGAGATCGCCCTGGCGGTGCGATCGGGCAGGCTGCCTGAGCCCGTCCTCGACGAGGCGGTCCGGAGGCTCCTGTGCATCGCAGCCGAGGTCGCCGCTCGCGGCGGCGCTCGCGAAGTTGACTTCTCCGCGCATCATGCGCTCGCTCGTCGCGTAGCCGGAGAGTCGTTCGTGCTATTAAAAAACGAAGGGGGGCTTCTTCCCCTCGCCATGACTGGGACTGTCGCGCTCATCGGCGCCTTCGCGCTGCATCCACGGTTCCAAGGCGGCGGGAGCTCGCACATCAGGCCGACCCTCGTCGATGACATCCTCAGCGAGTCTCGCCTAGTCGCGGGCGAGCGCTGTCAAATCGATTACGCCGAAGGCTATCGGCTCGACTCGAACGAGGTCGACGAAACCCTTGTGGAAGAAGCTGTTGCCATGGCCCGCGGCGCATCTGCCGCGGTCGTGTTCATAGGCCTCACGGAGGGCTTCGAGAGCGAGGGCTACGACCGCAGGCATCTCGGCATTCCGCCGAATCATGTCGACCTGCTCGAGAGGATCCTCCGCGTTCAGGCCAAGGTCGTCGTCGTGCTCAGCAACGGCTCGCCGATAGAGATGCCCTGGGCCGAGAGAGTGCCGGCTATCCTCGAAAGCTATCTTGGGGGGCAGGCATGGGGCGGAGCGGTATCGGATATCCTGTTCGGCCGTGTGAGCCCTTCCGGCAAGCTGGCCGAGACTTTCCCTGCCCGGCTCGAGGACGATCCTTCGTTCCTCAATTTCCCCGGGGGCGCGTATGCAGTCGAGTATCGCGAGGGGCTGTTCGTCGGCTACCGATTCTACGACAGCGCGAGGCGTGAGCCTCTTTTTCCCTTCGGTCATGGCCTAAGTTATACTCGATTCGTATACGGTCCCGCGGTCGTAGATCCGGTGTGGGAGGCCGGGCGAGAGGAGCTCGTCGTCAGCGTCTCGCTGACGAACGCCGGCTCCTTCGCCGGAGCCGAGGTCGTGCAGCTCTACGTATCGGACCTCGCGTCATCGATCGTTCGTCCCGCTCAGGAGCTCAAGGCTTTCCGCAAGGTATTCCTCCGGCCCGGCGAGAGCGCGACGGTGCGGCTCGAGCTCGATCTTCGGTCCTTCTCTTTCTGGAGCGAGGCCGAGGGCGCCTGGGTATGCGAGGACGGAGACTTCGAGCTGCGCATCGGCTCCTCGAGCCGCGATATCCGCTGCCGGGCGCGAGTGGCCGTGCGCGGCATGCCCGTAGCCCGGCGACGCGCGGATATGAATACCCGCCTCGCCTCGCTCCTCGGGAACCAGGCGATCCGCGCTTCCGTGGAGCGAATCAGGGCGCGATTCCTGGAGGGCTTTGGTGACTATGAGCCCGGGAGCGCCGAGGAGCGCATGTTCGGGAATATGGTCGATGAGATGCCGCTCCGCAACGTCAGCCGGATGTCGGGAGGGAGAATGGGCGCCGGACTGATCCGCGAGCTCGTATCCGCGGCGAACGGGGAGTCCGATCCCTCCGATCTGGAACGCATGGTCTTCGAGTTCTCATGATGATCGTGGATGAGGATCCTCGGGAAGTCCCGTATTCCCGGGCCCTCGTGGGCTCGCATCGAGTCTTTGCCGGTATTGCCCCGGGGTGACTTTATAGAACCACTGGAAATCCTTGTAGAAGTGGCTCGTGTCGCAATAGCCGACGAGATCGGCGATCTCATGGATGCTCAGCTTGGGGTTCGCGAGCATCTTGCCCGCCGCCTTCGCACGGATCTCGCGCACGAGGCATTTGTAGGTCTTGCCCGTGCCGTTCTTGATCAGCCTGGAGAGGCTCGACTCGGAGTGCCCGTACTTCCCCGCGAGCGATTGCAGCGAGCTGTCCCGGTAGTTCGCCTGGATATCGCGCAGGATCGGAACGAGCCGAGGGTTCCCGACGGGGCCTGCGGCGTCGACAATCTCCACCCGATCCTTGTAATTCCTGAGGAGGAGGACCAGGAGCCTGCCGAGGAGGCTCGCCAGCATCTCGCCGCAGTACTCGTGCTCGATCGTGCGCTCGTAATGCATCTCCAAGATCGTATCCGAGATCCTCTTGTCGTTTCCTGTACAGAAGAGGAGCCCCTTCTGGATCCTCGAATCGTAGAGCGTGGCTAGGAAGAAGTCGGATATGATGTCCTTGTGCTCGAGCATGCCGAAGAAGGCATTGTTAAAAGTGTCGCAGCGGATCGCGATAAGGAGGATGATGCTCTCGTCGTCCATCACGCAATGATCGTGGCGATAGGCGGGCGACACGATCACAAGGTTTCCCTTGTCGAGTCGCGTCGTGCCTTCGTCCGTGACGAGGTCGCAGCGGCCGTGATAGACGAATACGGCCTCTATGAAATCATGGACGTGCGCATGGACGGGAAGGTATCGCGATTGGTAGATCGCCGAGATATCGAAGCGATCGGTAAACGATATGAAGCCGTCCTGGATGTCGACCGGGTCATAGCGCTCCGCGTAGAGCGCGTAGCCCTCGGCGACGAGGTCGCGCTTAGCCTGGGCGATGCGCTTAGCGAGGTCTTGGCCTCCGCCCAGCTTCTGCTTGAGCATCGCCTTGCATTTGGCCTCGAGCGGGGTGAGTTCGTGCAAGCCGCGTTCGAATTCCTCGATCGTGATGTTCGTCTCGCTCATCTCCGTGGGTATTCTGGCACACCGGAACGGCATTGGCAACGCAAAAATATACAACGAATAGCGTCGAGACGTACATTGGCAGCATCGCTATATGGCCTTAGCCTTTACTTTAGGACCTGTTCGATATATCCGCTTTAGGAGGTATTGCATGAATCACCTCGCTGCCCATCGCCCTATTGGACCAAGGGGCGCAAGGCGTCTGTCCGTCGTCTGCATGGCCGCGCTCGCCTTTTCTATCGGGATGGCTCTTCCCATCGCCGCCGAGTCCGAACTGACCATCGCGGTCTCCAATGCCCTGCCCCTCGACGGCTTCAAGGCAGTGGCGGCCGCCTATACCGCCAAGTCCGGCGTGAAGATCACCTTCGATCTCATGCCCGGCGGCCAGGAGGGCGACAACCTCCTGAAAACCAGACTGAACTCCGGCGACGCGGCTGACATCAACCTCTACAACTCTGGCTCGCTCTTCCTGGCCTTGAACCCGCCTCAATTCTTCGTCGATCTCACGAATGAACCCTATACGAGCTCCATCATCGATTCCTACAAGGCGGTCGTGAGCGTCAATAAGCGCGTCTACGCGGCGCCCGCCCAGCCCATCGCCGGCGGGGGGTGGTACTATAACAAGGCCATCTACGCCAAGCTCGGGCTCAAGGTGCCGAAGACCTGGAAGGAACTCGTCTCCAACCTCGAGAAGATCAAGGCCGCGAAGATCGTCCCGGTGATAGGGAGCTACAAGGATTCCTGGACCACCCAGATGGTGATCCTCGCCGACAACTACAACGTCCTCGCCAAGGACCCCAAGTTCGCCGAGGACTACAGCGCTCACAAGAAGGGCTTCGCCACCTCTCCGGCCGCGCTCCGCAGCTTCGAGAAGCTCGCCGAGCTC
>JANXYQ010000055.1 GCA_025355995.1 Spirochaetaceae bacterium
GAGCTCGACGCCATCGCCGCGGTCGTCATCGGCGGCACGCCGATGTCGGGAGGCAAGGGCACGATTTGGGGCGTGGTCATCGGCGCCGTGATCCTCGGCATCATCAACAACATGCTCAACATGCTCTCGGTGAGCGCCTACCTGCAGGGCACGGTGAAGGGCCTCGTGATCATCGCCGCCGTCTTCCTGCAGCGCGGCTCGGCCAAGGCCACGAGGGCCTAATTAGGTTGAAAGCGCCGGGGGGCCTCCGCCGTTGGCGAGCATCCCCGGACGTAGAGATATGATTCCCCAGGAGGAAGCGATGAAGAAAATACTCTTCGTCATGCTCGCCGCTCTCGTGCTCCTCGCGATGCCCGCGGTCGCGCAGAACGTGAAGATCGGCGTCTCGATCCCGAGCGCCGACCACGGCTGGACCGGCGGCCTAGGCTACTACGCGCAGATGGCCATCAAGGACATCAACGCCAAGGACAAGAACGTCACCTTCACCCTCACGCTCGCGGACACGCCGCAGAAGCAGGTCTCCGACGTCGAGGACCTGATGGCCAAGGGCGTGCAGGCGCTCGTCGTCCTCGCCTACGACTCCTCGACCCTCACTCCCACGATCAAGAAGGCGAAGGAGAAGGGCATCTACATCGTATCCGTCGACCGCGGCCTCACCGAGCCCGTGCAGGACGTGTACATCGCCGGCGACAATCCCGGCCTCGGCAAGGTTTCCGCCGAGTACATGGGCCCGGCGATGAGCGGCAAGGGCAACATGGTCGTGCTCGAGGGCATACCCTGCGAGATCAACACCCAGCGCGTCCAGGCCTTCAACGACGTGATGAAGGCGAAGTTCCCCGGCATCAAGATCCTCGACTCCCAGCCGGCCAACTGGAGCACCGACAAGGGCTACGAGGTCATGCAGAACTACCTCCAGAAGTACCCGCAGATCGACGCGGTCTGGGCCCAGGACGACGACATCCTCATCGGCGTGCTCAAGGCCTACAAGGAGTCCGGACGCAAGGACATCAAGCTCATGATCGGCGGAGCCGGCTCCAAGCAGATGGTCAAGTCCGTCATGGACGGCGACCCGATGATCACCGCCGACGTCACCTATCCCCCGGCCATGATCTATCCCGCCATCAACCTCGCCCTCCTCGGCGTGCGCGGCCAGAACCTCCCCGGCTTCAACCCGATGAAGAAGATCCCCTCGAACGTCATCATCGCGGCCGAGCTCATCACGAAGAAGAACGCGGCCAACTACTACGATCCCAAGTCGCCGTTCTGACCTAGTCGCCTAGCGGGCTGCCACCCCCGAGCGGGGCGGCAGCCCGCTTCATTTCGCTCCTCGGGGAGGCATCCGCGTGGCCAAGATAGCTATGATAGGGGCGGGGAGCCTCGTGTTCGGCAAGACCCTAATGGGAGACTTCCTGGCGACGCCGGCCCTGGCGGGCAGCGAATACCGCCTGATGGCCCTGACACGCAGGCGGCTGGACAGGATGAAGGCCTTCGTCGACAGGATGGTCGCCGACAACGGAGTCGACGCCACGGTAGTCGCGACGACGGACAGGCGGGAGGCGCTCCGCGGCGCCGACTACGTGGTCGCGATGATCCAGGTCGGCGGCGTCGAGGGCTTCAAGTTCGACTACGAGATCCCGATGAGGTACGGCGTCGACAACTGCATCGGCGACACCATGGGCCCCGGCGGCATCTTCCGGGCGCAGCGGCACATCCCCGCCCTCCTGGAGATCGCGGCCGAGATGCGCGAGCTGTGCCCGAACGCCGTGCTCTTCAACTACGCCAACCCGATGGCCATGTGCTGCTGGGCGCTCGGTACGGTGGAAGGCCTGCGGTTCGTCGGCCTCTGCCACGGCGTCCAGACGACCATGGACCTCATAGCTTCCTACACCGGCCACAAGAAGGACGAGATCGACTTCGTCGCCGCGGGCATCAACCACATGGCCTGGTTCCTCAAGCTCGAGCATCGGGGGGAGGACCTCTACCCGACGCTCAAGGCCAACTTCGAAAAGCCGGGCTACTACGCGAACGAGAAGGTGCGCGGCGAGGTCATGCGCCATTTCGGCTACTTCATGACCGAGAGCTCCGGGCACCTCTCCGAGTACCTGCCGTATTTCCGAAAGAACGAGAGGGCCCTGCGGCTCTACTGCGACGAGCCCGACTTCGGCGACGAGAGCGGCGCGTACTACCGCTACTGCGCCATGATCGACGAGAAGTTCCAGAGGCTCGACCCGCTGTCCATCGAGTCGACGAGGCTGGGTGCGCGAAGCGCGGAGTACTGCTCGCACATCATCGAGGCCAAGGAGACGGGGACCGCTTTCCATCTGAACGGCAACGTCCGCAACGACGGCTTCATCGACAACCTGCCGGACGGGTGCTGCGTGGAAGTACCCATTTACGTGGACCGCATGGGCCTGCACCCGACCCGGGTCGGAGCCCTGCCCCCCGCCCTCGCGGCGCTCAACATGACCAACGTGCTCGTCCAGGGCCTGTCGGTGGAGGCCGCGCTATCGGGCGATCCAGAGCTCCTCGTGCAGGCCGTCGCCCTAGACCCCCTGGCGGCCGCCGTGCTAACGTTAGGCGAAATACGGAGCATGGCCGCCGAGATGCTCGAGGCCGAGAGGCCTTGGCTGCCCCAGTTCGCGGGCAAGGCCGTCCGCCCGGTTCCTTCGATATCGATTCCCGCGGGCACCGTCCGGCAGGCGGTGCCCACCGACCCCGCCCTCGCCATCGCCGCCCGCTTCGGCAAGCTGGCCGAAGCTTAGGCGGCGCCCAGGAGGATAGCCATCGGGAGAGCCAATCGCGCCGACGTCGCCCGCCTCGCTGGGGTCGCCGAATCGACGGTGTCGCGGGCGCTCAACGACTCGCCGCTGATAACCGAGGCCATCAAGGCCAAGGTGAGGGAGTCGGCCCTCGCCCTCGGCTACGTCCCCTCCAGGCAGGCCGCCCTCTTCGCCCGCAGCCGCAGCTATACCATCGGACTCGTCGTGCCCGAGTACAAGTCCTTCCCCCCCTTCTCGCGCCCCTACTTCCCCGCCCTCCTCGACGGCGCGGTCCTCGGGGCCGAGGACCGGGGCTTCTCGATCACCATCGTCCTGGACAGGGTGTCGCGGCAGGTCCGCGACTACCTGGCCCTCCTCCACTCGCGGACGGTAGACGGACTGATCTTCGCGGTTACCCCCTCCGACTACGGCCCCTTCGCCGAGCTCGTGGACTCGGGCATGCCCTTCGTCCTCATCGACAACTACCACGAGGGCATCTCCTCGGTCGACTCGAGGCCCACGCCCGGCATGCGGGCGGCCTTCTCCCACGCCTACAACCTCGGGCACCGGGACATCGGCTACGTCACCGGCGACATGAGCTTCCGCAACGCCGTGGACCGCCTCGCGGCCTTCCGGTCCCTCGCCGCCGAATGCGGGATCGAGCCGCGCATAGAGGAAGGGGACTTCTCCCGAAGCTCGGGCTACCGCGCGGCCGGCCGCCTCCTGTCGGGATCCCGAAAGCCGACCCTGATAATGACCAGCTCGGACAGGGCCGCCCTCGGCGTGATCACCTACTGCAACGAAAAGGGCATCGCCGTGCCCTCGGAGCTCTCCGTGATCGGCTACGACAACCTCTACCCGGCCCAGGACCTCGTCCCCTCCCTATCGACGGTGGACCACCCAATCTCCCTCTCGGGCCGCGTCGGGACCGAGCTCCTCGCCGACCTCATCGAGGGAAAGGAGCGGGGGCCCGTCCAGAAATGGCTGGATACGGGATTCGTCGTCAGGGAGTCCACCTCGCACGCCCCTCGGGGCGAGGGCGGGGACTGATGCTGCGCATTGGCATAGTCGGCACGGGGGCGATGGCGGAGTACCACGCCAAGCGCTTCTCCGGGATAGAGGGCGCGCGCGTCTCGGCCGTCTGCGACCATCTCCCGAGCCGGGCCGCCGCCTTCGCCGAGCCGCGATCCCTGGCCGCCTACTCGGACCCCGAGGACATGGCGGCCTCGGGATCGGTGGACGCCTTCGCCGTCGCTTCCTTCGACGGCTGGCATTCGGCGCCGGCTCTCGCGGCGCTCGGACGCGGCCTCCCCGTCTTCTGCGAGAAGCCCCTCGCGCGGACGCTTCAGGACGCGGCCGCCATGGCGAGGGCGGCCGAGCTCTCCGGCGTCCCCGCCATCGTGAATTTCTCCAAGCGCAACGGAGGCCTTCTCTCCCTCGCGCGGCGCATCGTCGCCGACGGCTCCCTGGGGCAGGGCCTCGCCATCCGCCTGTCATACCTCCAGAGCTGGCTCCTCCAGGATAGCTGGGGAGATTTCAGGACATCGGCGCGCTGGAAGTGGCGCCTGTCCGAGTCCCTCTCGACCCACGGGGCCTTGGGAGACCTGGGCTGCCACCTCATCGACGCCGCCCTCCTGCTCGCAGGGCCTGGGCTGGAGGCCGAATCCTGCTCCGCGACGAGGTTCCTGGACGGATCCCCGCCCGAGGGCCAGGATCCTCTGGAGCCCGAGGGCGGACCGGCCTTCGAGGCCTTCGAGGCGCGGCTGCGCTCCCCCACGGCCCCCGCCCTCGCGGCCGGGAATTTCCGGGCGGAGGGCAGGATCGACTCTTTCGTCATAGGCGCGGCCGGCGGATCCGGCTCCCTCGAGCTCGACCTCGAGCGCTCGCGCGACTCCCTCGTCCTCGCTGGCTCCGGCGGCGCCTCTCGTGTCCTCCGGGCCGCGCCCTGTCCCTCGACCTACGAGCGGTTCGTGGCGATAGCCTCGGGCGCCGAGGACCCGGTACGAGGCGAGGGCATCGATTTCGCGCGCGGCCTCGAGGTCCAGCGATTGATCGAGGGCTGCGCCGGATCGGCGCGGGACCGGACCGTGGTATAATGCCCCCATGCCAAGCCCCATGTCCATCGGCGCCCTCGTCTCGGGCGCTCCCGCCGCCGGCTCTCCCTCCACCGCCGCGCGGGCCCTCGAGCTCTCCGCCCTAGGCTTCGAGAGCTTCGAGATCGAGTTCTGGGGCGGGATCGGCGCCGACCTCGGCGCCCTGTCCTCCTCGCTCGGCGCGTTGCGCGATACCGGAATCCGGGTATCCTCGCTCGGCGTCTACGGCAATACCCTCGACCCCGACGGCGTCACCCTCGGGGCCGTCCGGGCCCTCATCGAGGCGGCGCCCGCCTTCGGCGCGCCGCTGGTCTCCTGCTTCGCCGGCAGGCTGCCCGGCGCCTCCGTCCCCGCCTCCCTGGAAGCCTGGAAGGCGGCCTTCGGCGGCCTCGCGGACCGCGCGGCCGCCCTCGGCCTCGCCATCGCCTTGGAGAACTGCAGGCTGGGCGACACCTGGAAGACGGGGAAGTGGAACATAGCCATCAACCCCGATGCCTGGGAGCTCCTCTTCGACGCGCTGCCGGGCGCGCCGATCGGGCTCGAGTGGGAGCCCGCGCATCAACTGCTAGCCCTGGCCGACCCGATGGCCCAGCTGCGCGAATGGGCGCCGCGGGTGGTCCACGTCCACGGCAAGGACGCATCCATCGACAGGGCCGCGCTCGCCCGGAATGGCTTCTTCGCCGCGACCAAAATCGGCCGCGAATGCCTGCCCGGCGAGGGCGATACGGACTGGCGGGAAGTCCTGCATATTTTAGCGGAGGCCGGCTATGTCGGTTGCCTGGACCTGGAGTTGCCGGCTCAAGGGGCGAAGGACCCGGCAAGCGAAACCGCGAGACTGGTCGCTAGCCGAGAATACTGCGTCTCTATATCAGGGTAAGCGTCCGAGAGCGACTTCAATGCGATGAGTAATTAGACTTCGTAAATATATTGTATTCTCTATACAAACAGACACGGCATGTTAAAATCACGTTCCTCAAGGAGAGAGTAGTGATATGAACCTTGGTTCTCTGAAGCAAGTAGAATAATCGCGAACGTAATCAGGGTATTCCTAGAGGAGGAATACCTATGAGAGCTCCCCCTTTCTGTCCTTATTCTACATGTACCTATCATACTCGAGCTCCAG
>JANXYQ010000056.1 GCA_025355995.1 Spirochaetaceae bacterium
CTGGAGCTCGAGTATGATAGGTACATGTAGAATAAGGACAGAAAGGGGGAGCTCTCATAGGTATTCCTCCTCTAGGAATACCCTGATTACGTTCGCGATTATTCTACTTGCTTCAGAGAACCAAGGTTCATATCACTACTCATACCTTGGCGGTTATCCTTCGTGCGTGGTAGCAAAACATCGACGCTCATTCCCGCGCGTCTCTTGCGCAAGTGATATATCAGGGATATAGTCGATCCTATGGAAAAAGACCTGGGCGCAGAGCTCGATATAACCTCTCTGTCGTCGATGGTCTACGAGGACCTGCGGCGCCGCCTCAATTCAGGCCTTTTGAGGCCCGGCCAGTTCATCGACCTCTCGGCGCTCGGGCGCGAGCTGGGCATGAGCCGCACGCCGCTCCGGGACGCGATGATCAGGCTCGAGCTCGAGGGCTTCGTCACCGTGTACCCCCGCAGGGGCGTCATGGTCCGCGTCCTCGACCTGGCCGATATCAGGGACATCTATCAGATCGTCGGCGCCCTCGAGTCCTCCGTGGTAGAGCGGATGTCCCTGCGCTTCCGCGCCTCCGACGCCGAACGCATGGACGCCTTCCGCGGCACGATGGCCGAGTCCCTGGCGGCGGACGACTTCGACGCCTACTATTCGGCCAACCTGGCCTTCCACGATGTCTACCTCGGCCTGTCGGACAACCAGGATCTCGTTCGGAGCGTGAGGACCCTCAAGGAACGGCTCTACGATTTCCCGCGGCGCTCGGAGTTCGTCAAGGAGTGGGAGCTCGATTCGACCGCCGAGCACGCCGAGATAATCGGCCGCCTTAAGGCCGGCGACTTCCGGGGAGCGGCCGCGTACATCCGCGAGGTGCACTGGAACTTCGAGGTGCAGGAGCGCTACATCCGCACGTACTACTTCGCCGCCGGCGGCCCAAAGAGATGACCTCGGGGCTCGTGTTCGACGTCCGCAGGTTCTCCCTGCACGACGGGCCCGGGATACGGACCGCCGTCTTCCTCAAGGGCTGCCCCCTGCGCTGCCTCTGGTGCCACAACCCCGAGGGTCTATCCCCCGAGCCGGAGCTGCTGAATCGCCGAGAGCGTTGCGTCGCCTGCGGCCGTTGCGCGGCCGCCTGTCCCCTCGGCCTGGACCCGAGGGCAGAGGCGGGCTCGCCCTCCTGCGCGGCCTGCCCGGATTTCGGCGCCTGCGCCGAAGCCTGCCCCGCGGAGGCCCTGCAGCTGGTGGGGCGCAGGATGACGGTCGAGCAGGTGATGGCCGAGCTCCGCGCGGACTATCCCTTCTACGAGGAATCGGGCGGGGGCGCGACCTTCTCGGGCGGAGAGCCGCTCGCCCAGCCGGAGTTCCTCCTCGAGCTGCTGCGCGCCTGCAGGGCCGAGGGCATCGACACCGCCCTGGACACTTCGGGATGGGGTGAGCGGGCGCTGGTCCTGGAGGCGGGGGGCCTGGCGGATCTCGTGCTGTTCGACCTGAAGCTGGCGGACGACGCGAGGCACGAGGCGGCGACCGGCGTCCCGAGCGGGCCCATCCTGGGCAACCTCGCCGCGCTCGTCGCGGCGGGGGCGAACGTAGCCCTGCGCCTGCCGCTGGTACCGGGGGTAAACGACGCGTTGGGCGATCTCGAGGAAGCGGCGCGCTTCGCAGCCTCGCTCTCTCTCGGCATGAAGGTGCACATACTGCCCTATCACGACTCGGCCAGGGGGAAGTACGCGCTCCGGGGCCGGGGGTATCCCATGGGAGCGCCGGCTCAGGCCTCGCCGGAGGGCATGGCCGCGGCGACGCGCGAGGCCGCGCGCGTTTTCGAGAAGGCAGGCTTGGCCGCGCGGATCGGAGGATGAGATGAACGAAAGGATCAAGCGCCTGCGCGACGAGAGCTTCAACGCCAAGCCGAGCTTCTCGGCCGAGAGGGCCGCTTTGACGACGGAGTTCTACATGGAGTGGCAGGGGCGCGTGTCGACGCCGGTCCTCCGGGCGATGAACTTCCGTAACCTGTGCGAGAAGAAAGCCATCTACATCGGGGAGGGAGAGCTCATCGTCGGCGAGCGGGGGCCGAGGCCGAAGGCCGTCTCGACCTATCCCGAGCTGACCTGCCATTCCGAGGAGGACCTCCGGGTCCTCGATACGAGGCCCATGGCGAGCTACTCCGTGGCCGAGGCCGACGCGGACGCGTACCGCGAGCTCGTGATCCCCTACTGGCGCGGCCGTAGCATGCGCGACCGCGCCTTCGCCGAGATCCCGGAGGACTGGAAGGCGCTTTACGAGGCGGGCCTGTTCACGGAGTTCATGGAGCAGCGGGCCCCGGGACACACGGCCCTGGACGACTCGATATACCGGAAGGGCATGAACGCGCGGCGCGCCGAGATAGCCGCCGCCCGCGCCCTCCTCGACTGGGGCGCCGATCCCGAGGCCCTCGCCAAGGACGAAGAGCTCAAAGCCATGGGCATCGCCTGCGAGGGAGCGATCTCGTTCGCGAGGAGGCACGCCGAGGCCGCCGAGGCCATGGCCTCGGCCGAGGAGGATCCGGCGCGAGCCGGGGAGCTGCGGAGGATAGCCGAGGTCTGCCGGCGCGTGCCCGCGGAGGAGCCGAGGGATTTCTGGGAAGCCGTCCAGACCTACTGGTTCGTCCACCTCGGGACGATCACCGAGCTCAACGGCTGGGACGCGATGAGCCCCGGCCACCTCGACCAGCACCTCGCGCCCTTCTACGAGCGCGACCTCGCGGCGGGGCTCCTCGACCGCGAGGGGGCGAAGGAAATCCTGTCCTGCTTCTGGATCAAGGTGAACAACACCCCCGCCCCGCCCAAGGTGGGCGTCACGGCGGCCGAGAGCGGCACCTACAACGACTTCACGAACATCAACCTGGGCGGGCTCCGGAGCGACGGATCCGACGCGACGAGCGAGGTGTCCTTCCTGGCTCTCGAGGTCCTCGACGAGCTGCAGCTCCTGCAGCCCCAGGCCAACGTGCAGCTGAGCGCGCGGAGCCCCGAGCGCCTGTTGAAGGCCGCCGCCCTCGTGGCGCGGCGGGGCTCGGGCTACCCCTCGCTCTTCAACGCCGACGAGGTGGTGATGGCCCAGGTGGGCATGGGCAAGACCCTGGAGGACGCGCGCGGAGGCGGCACCTCGGGCTGCATCGAGACGGGCTGCTTCGGCAAGGAGGCCTACCTCCTCCACGGCTACCTCAACTCGCCGAAGCTGCTCGAGCTGGCCTTGAACGACGGCGTGGACCCCTCGACGGGAAAGGCCATCGGCCTAAGGACCGGCAAGCCGGAGCTCTTCGACGGCTTCGAGGCGCTATACGCCGCCTACGAGCGGCAGCTCGCCTACGTCGTCGACGTGAAGGTACGGGTATCGAATTACCTCGACCGGATGTACGCCCAGTACGCGCCGGCTCCCTTCCTCTCGGCGGTGGTGGCCGACTGCGTCTCGAAGGGCAGGGACTACTACGACGGCGGGGCGCGCTACAACACCGACTACATTCAGTGCTGCGGCCTGGGCACGACGACGGATTCCCTCTCGGCCATCAAGACCCACGTGTACGAGAGGCGCGACCTCGCCTGGAGGGACCTCCTCGACGCCCTGGCCTCGGACTGGAAGGGGAGGGAGGACCTGAGGCTCCTGGTATCGAACAAGACGCCGCGCTTCGGGAACGACGACGACGCGGCCGACGCGATCGCGAAGCGCGTGGTAGGGAGCTGGTACGCCGCGATAGACGGGAGGCGCTCGCCGCGGGGCGGGACCTACCATATCGACCTCCTGTCCACGACCTGCCACGTCTACTTCGGCCTCAAGACCGGCGCGACGCCCGACGGCCGGCATGCCCGCCTCCCGGAATCGGACGGCGCCTCGCCCGCGCAGGGAGCCGACCGGCGCGGGCCGACCGCCGTCGCCAAGTCGCTCGCCAAGATCGACATAGCGAGGACGGGGGGATCGCTCCTGAACCAGCGCTTCCTGCCCAAGGCCCTCGAGGGCGAGGGGGGCCTCCGCGCGCTCTGCTCCCTCGTGCGCGCCTACTTCGGGATGGGCGGCCACCACATCCAGTTCAACGTCGTGGATACCGCCACCCTGCGCGAGGCGCAGAGGAAGCCCGAGGACTACCGCGGCCTCCTCGTGCGCGTCGCGGGGTATTCGGACTACTTCGTCGATCTCGACGGGAACCACCAGGAGGAAATAATCAGCAGGACCGCCCAGGAAGGATTCTAGCGCGGTTCCGTTCACTGCTGGCTTCGATAGACGTGGGGGGCCACCCCGGTGATCCTACGGAAGCACTCGATGAAGTGCGAGAGGCTCGCGAACCCGCAGTCGTTGGCTACGTCGATGACCTTGCGCTCCTCGGACAGGAGCATCTCGGCCGAGTGCCGCACGCGGACCTGGATCAAGTAGTCGATCGGCGTCATGCCGAAAGCCTCCTTGAAGGAGCGCGTGAAGTGCGAAACGCTCATGTTGACTTGCAGGGCCATGTCCGAGACGAGGATCTTATCCGGGTATCGCTCCTCGACGTAGTCCTTTAGAGTCGCGAACCTCCTGCTTTTCTGTCCCCGGCGGATGAGCGGCGAGTCGTCTTCGATGCCCAGGATGCGGGTCAGGCCCGCGGCGAAGGAGAGGAGCCTGCTCTTGACGGCCAGGCGGTAGCTGTTGCCCCTCTCCCTCGCCTCCATCTCGACGGCCAACAGATCCGCCTCCAGGAGTCCGTAGCCCGGGGTGGAGGGCGATACGATGGGGCCGGAATCGAGGCCCGAGGCCCAGAAGGGCGCCAGGAATTTCTGCTCGAAGGAGGGGGCTTGGTCGCTCACCAGAAATTCCCGGGGGAAGATGACGACGAGGAAGACGGCGCCCTCGCAGCCGAGGGCGCGGTGAACCTCGCCCTCGCCGATGAGGACGATGTCGCCTTGATGGCAGGCGTATTCGCGGCCGCCGATGAGGTAGTGCGGCAAGCCCCTTAGGATCAGGTTGATCTCGATTCCCGGATGGTTGTGAAGCATGTCGGACCGAGGCTCCAGCCCCTCGGTCCTGCCGACGATGATCGGGAGCTCGTCGGTCGGGGGGATCGCGTAGCTCTTGACATACTTCATCCATGCACAATAGCACGGGATGCCCGGCGAAAGAATCGGGACATTATCCCGAAAATTCCAGGCAGGATATCGAAAGCGCGTTCCGCGGATCGGGTCGAGACTGCATGCGTACCCTACAGGAGGTTCACATGCGACGATCGACCTTTTTCAAGGCTGGAACGGCCCTGGCGCTGGCCGGCGCCCTGCTCTGCGGTATCCCCGCCGCCGCGCAGGCCAAGCAGCCCGTCAAGATCCAGATCTTCGTGGGCTTCGGCACCGGCGGGGACCCGTCCCAGATCGAGGTGCATCAGAAGCTCGCGGACGCCTTCAACTCGTCCCGCAAGGACATCCAGATCGAGTTCCTGACGGTGCTGAACGCCGACCACGTGACCAAGTTCTCCACGATGCTGGCCAGCGACACCGTGCCCGACATCTCCATGCCGGTGGGGGTCCAGGGCGTCGCAGAGTTCTTCGACGAGTGGATCGACCTCACGCCCTACATCCAGAAGGATAAGTACGACACCTCCGATTTCTACGGCCCCGCCAAGGAGGCGCACACCTACAGCGGCCGGATCGTCGGACTGCCGATCGGCGTCTATCCTCAGGTCGTCTACTACAACCAGGACCTCTTCGACCGGTCCAACGTCCCCTATCCTCCCAAGAAATTCGGGACCAAGGGCTGGACCTACGATTCCCTGGTCCAGATCGCCAAGAAGCTCACCCTGGACAAGAACGGCAAGAGCGCGGCCGACAAGGCCTTCGACGGCGACAAGATCGTCCAGTACGGCTTCGGGGGCTGGGAGGGCGGCGAGCTCCGCGGCGTCGTCGGCAAGTTCGGCGGCAACATGCGCGGCTTCTCCGAGGACTACAAGAAGCCGATTATGAACGACGCCGGTTGGAAGGCCGCCCTGCAGTTCATGGCCGATTCGGCCTCGTCCTGGAAGATTACGCCCAAGTACTCGACCACGGCCACCGGCACATTCACGGCCGGCGATCCCATCGGCACCAACAAGGTCGCCATGTGGGAGTGCTACAGCTGGGCCAGCTATCTCTACGACAACTGGAACAAGAACTTCAAGTGGAACGTGGCCGCCGTACCCGCCGGCCCCAAGGGCGCCATAGTCGCCCAGGCGAACGACGACACCTTCGTCATCTCGAAGCACTCAAAGCATCCTCAGGAGGCTTGGGAGGTGATGAAGTGGCTCCTGGCCCCGCCGCAGATGGTCCAGCTCACCACCAGCTACGGCTGCATTCCCGGGCGAAAGTCCATGGCCGACAAATGGCTGTCCGACATGAAGGCCTCGAACCCGGAGATAGACTGGGACGTGTTCATCGAGTCCAACAACTACGCCGAGAAGCCCAATGCCGAGTCCTGGAACCCGTCATACCGAGAGGTCTGGGACGAGATGACCAAGGCGATGGACCTCGTCACATCGGGCACCTCGAAGGACGGCGCCAAGGTAGCGAACGACCTCAACGCCATGGTCCAGAAATATACCGACGCTTACTGGGCCGCCGCCAAGGCCGCGGGCGCCAAGAAGTGATCCCCGCCCGGGCCGAGGCTCGCGCGCTTCCCGGTCAGCCCCGAAACGTGAAGGAGAAATGTCATGAAGTTCGGCATCCATGTCCAGCAGGAGAGACGTTGGGCCCTGTTCTTCCTGAGCCCGTGGCTTTTCGGCTTCCTGGTCTTCACCCTTGGCCCCATGGCCGCTAGCCTATTCTTTTCCTTCACGCGCTTCACCCTGCCCGACGCGCCGGTCTTCGTCGGCTTCGAGAATTTCGCCAAGCTCTTCGCCGACGACCCGCGCTTCCTCAACTCCCTCGGCCTCACCTTCCTGTACGCGATCGTCACTGTGCCCGTGGGCCTTGTCCTCGGTTTTTTCCTCGCCTATTTCCTCAATATGAGGATGCCCCTCGCCCGGTTCTGGCGAACCCTCTACTACATGCCGGCGGTCGTGACGCCCGTCATCACCGGAACGCTGTTCATCGGTCTCTTCAACGGCCGCTTCGGCCTGGTCAACTACCTGATCGAGCGCATCCTGGACGTCAAGGGCCCCGAATGGCTCCTCGACCCGAACTACGCCGTGTACGCCGTCATGCTGATCAGCCTCTGGGGCGTCGGCGGGGGCATGATCATATACCTCTCCGGGCTCCAGTCGATCCCCACGGAGCTCAACGAGGCCGCGGACCTCGACGGCTGCTCGAGAGGCCGGCGGC
>JANXYQ010000065.1 GCA_025355995.1 Spirochaetaceae bacterium
TGGACAGCAAACTTGATATTTATTTGAAAAGTTTCGATGAAAAAAAGAGGCAGGACCTTATCAAAAATATTGTGAATAATTCTCTAAGGCCAGGTTCAGGCGTAGCGATTGAAAAACAAATGACCCTAGAGGATTTTTCAAATCTTCCTGAAAAGGAGCGGATCGCTATGGCGGCGAATGGCGAAATGGCGAAGCTTATGCTTAGGAATAAGAAATAGACGTATCGCCCGGCCAGAGGCCTTAACCTTTCTCCTCGCGGCCGGGCTTTTGTTTTTTGCACGAGACTACTGGGATTCAAAAACAAGTGTTTCGGAGCAGCAGTAAGGACAACAGCTCCTAAACATCTGAATATATTCATTAGTATGGGCACCTATTGGCTGAATATATAAGGCCTCTTTATTACAGGCAGGACAAGTAGAGGAAATTGTTTTTCGCTTCATGGAAATAATATTACTCAAGTAGTCTTTATATATATCGTCCTGCATTTCGCTCTCTACTTTGCCAATATTGAGTTTCAAATATTTAGCATATATTTCCCTCGGAGTTTTGCCTCCTGCCTTTATCTGAATCAGGTACCTCTTTAAGATGGATATTTCCTTATCTGATTGTTTCAATTTCTTATACAATTTTGACAATTCAAAATAATAAGCTGGCGCAACACTGTCACCCTTTGCATGGGATTCTTTTTCGCATATTTCTATTATTCGTATTAATGCACTTTCTAGTTCTTGAAATTGCTCGCTTCTTTTCAGTTCATTTATTTTGTCGGAAAACTCATAATAATTATCAATAGTAATACTACTAATATCAATCATATTACCACCTCATCCTTACATTGAAATTACCGAGGAGCGGTTATGAAATTAGTATGATAATTAATGAAATACATGGAGGTACAAGTAAGCCTATTATTACATATATCATACATCCACCGCCAGTTACCATTCTTCCGATTTTTTGTTGACGTCCACTTTTTGTAAGTGGTATTCCTATTTTCCGTGAGATTCTCGATTTTGCAGCGGACACTCCAAGCAATCTATTCCAAGAAAAACCACCTCTATTCATTATTCAACCCTCCAAGTCAATTTTGATTTTACGAAGCCTAATTTATGAAGTTATCCTTTGCTAGCTCGAGGGTCAGCCTTCCTGGGATATGTCCTCTCTTCTTGAATAACATTATTTACTTTATGTATTCTCACAGAACCTTCAGATATTACTTTAGGAAGTTTTGCTATAATTTCTTTTTTTGTTCCAGCAGTCGCTTTTGCCCGACCCCCGCCTTCTGGAATTATTTTCCATGCATCATCTATTTTCAAAACATCATACTTTTTCATATATGCCCCCTGAGTATGGAGTATCAACCCTTTCGGCAAACTGTCAACAAAAAAATGCCCGGCCCCCCAATACAGGGACCGGGCTTTATGATGATCTGATTATGATTAAATCGCTATACCATTTGCTAGGGCATTGACCGCCTTCCTGATCTTGGCCTTGTCGTCGGCGGTCGCCTTGCTTGTATAGATTTTCGTGGTCTCTATCGATTTGTGGTTTAGCTCGTGGCTCACGCGCTCCTCGCCCACCTCCTCGCGCATCATCGTCGCGAAGCCATGCCGGAAGCTGTGGGCTGTACGGCCCTCCGCTATACCTGCCGCCTTGGTCGCGTCCTTCAACGCCTTGGACAGTGCGGCGCGAAGTATCGGTAACTTTGGCGACTTATCAGCAAAGACGAATTGCGAGAATGGGAACGGCGATGATGAACGCAGGCGACGAAGGGCAGGGATAAGGTCATCGGGAATCGTGACATCCTCGCGGACGGTTCCCCATTTCGGTTTGCAAAGCCCCTTGTTTAAGCTTTCCTGCCATTGCTGGACTACATCGAGCCGCCCTTCATCGAGGTTGACGTGGTCCCAAGTCAACCCGGTCGCCTCGCCGACGCGGAGGCCCGTATACGCCATGAGCATAAAGGCGAGCTTAGCTGTAGCGTTCGGCCACTCGATGCCGAATAACTTCTCCAGCTCGTCACGCTCGAAAGGTAGCCGTTCCTTCGGCTCTTCCTTTACCTTATGCACGGCAGCGAGCGGGTTTGATTGTATCTTCTCCATCTCGAATGCCCATTGAAGCGGCACATGGAGCGCGAGGCGAGCCGCGTTGACGCGAGAGGCCGCGAGCCCCTTCTTTTGAATCTCAAGGAAAAGCTCGTTTCTCCATTGGAGAAGATTCAGGCGCGTTAGCTGTCCGATCCTTGTTATCTCGTTGCGCCGCGCCCAAGGGAGGAAATAGCGCTTGACCGTGTTCCGGCTTTGGAGGACGTAGGCTTCCGTTATGGATCGGCCCTCGGCGATCTTGCCCACGACGTACTCGCTACTCATCTTCCAAAACCCGAGGAGGAAGGTTTCAAGGTTCTCGCCCTTCGCCTCTTCCTCGGCCTTGATCCGCTCGGCTTCCTCGGCTTCCTTCTTAGCCTTGATCCTGGCCGACTTCTCGGCCTTCTCGCGGTCCACGATGAAGCGCTCGGCGAGCATCCGGGCCTTCTCGCGGCTGTCCGTCGTGCGGCCTTTGCCGTCGCGCAGGATCGTGATTTCATCATAGCCGGTTTGGGGTTTAGGGCGAGGGAAGCCGATAGCGTACCTAGTCTGACCTTTGTAAATGTTCTTTACTAGATGGTATTTTATCATACTGTTATTATACACTAGATCCAATAGAATCATTTTCCCGCTCATAGAATCCTCTCCTTTGTGGTTGGAGAGGTTAGGAGCATCTAGTAAAAACCGACTAAAGGGCAGATTGGCTATAGGATCGATTCAGGCCCTCCATACCTAAATCGTTATCCTATAAGATTATAAGCGCAACGAATTGCGTCAATTTATAATCTTCGTAACACTACCCTAATCTTGCCGCGTAATTGCCCTGAGGCCGTAGGAAATGAACCCAAGGGCCGCGAGGCTCGCCCCCAGCTCGGGAGGGAGGAAGGCCGAATCCAGCATGACTAGGGAGATTCCCTCGTCCTCGAAGGCTTGGGTCAGGGCGCCGAGAAGGGCAGTTCCCAGGCCCATGCGCCTAAACTCGCGCTTGACCATCAGGAAGGCGATGCGCCCGAAGCCCCGCTCGCCGAGGACGATTCTGAATCCCAGGGCGACCCCGAGCGCGCCGCCCTCGCCGTCGTCCGCAACGGCGCAGAGCGCGCGGGGGCCGGCGGCGATTTCCGCCCGAAGCTTCGCGAGTTCGTAGGCAGCGATCGGGCCGGGAAGGCTCTCGATGCTCTCGCCCTCGGCCTCGTCGATCATGGGCGCGAGCAGGGCCCTCGCTTCGTCCAGCTCGAGCAGGTGGATATCCAAGTCGCTCGCCAGGAGCTCGTCCGTGTCCTCGGGCTCTGGGCCGAGCCGTTCGAGCCCCCGCGCCTCGCGCAGGTCGTCGTACCACATGGCGATGGTCCGCTTGATCGCCCGTATCTTGAATTCCCTGAAGGCCCGCTCGAGCTCTTCGTGCTCCGCGAGAGTCGCCTTGAAGGCTTTGAACACTCCACGTCCCCGCGCGAGGGCCGCCGACAGCTCCCTCCGGGCCGAGGGCTGCCGTACGGAGGAGAGGAAATCCTCCATCAGCTTGAAGCCCTCGCGCGACGACCAGGTCGGGGGCTTGGCGAAACGCTCGCCGGAGAGCCCGGCGGCGGGGAGGACCTCCCCGCTCTCGAGGTCGACGACGGACGCGTTCTCCTGGTCCTCCATGGCGAAGACTATCTGCTCCGCGGTCTTCTCGGTCAGCTCGAACACTGTCGCCACCTCGCGTCGCTATTTTCAGGGGCTTACGAGGATAGGTCAAGCGGATATACTGGCGCCGGAGGCCCTATGCCGCACTGCGTCGTCCCCGCCGCCGAGGAGATCCTAGACCGCGAGTTCCCCGTCCTCGACAAGGGCTTCGTTCGCCTGGTCGACTACCTTGGAGGGGACGCGCGCATCGTTCAGGCCGCGCGGGTCTCCTACGGCGCCGGAACCAAGAGCTTCCGCGAGGATTCCGCCCTGATCGACAACCTGCTGCGTCAGGAACACACCTCGCCCTTCGAGCAGGTGATCCTTACCTTCCACGTGAAGCTCCCCATCTTCGTAGCGAGGCAGTGGATCCGCCATAGGACCGCCCGGGTCAATGAAGTCTCGGGGCGCTATTCGGTCATGAAGGACGATTTCTACGTCCCGGCGCCCGGGGCTGTCGCCGCGCAGAGCGCCGACAACAAGCAGGGCCGCTCCTCAAATGCCCTGCCGGAAGACGCGGCGCGCTCCTACATTGCGCGTATGGAATCGGGGCAGCGCGCGGCCTACGCGGAATACGCCGGGCTCATCGAGGCCGGTCTCGCCCGCGAGTTGGCGCGGATCGACCTTCCCTTGAGCCTCTACACCGAGTGGTACTGGCAAATAGACCTCCACAACCTGTTCCGCTTCATCCAGCTCAGGCTCGATCCCCACGCCCAAATGGAGATACGCGAATACGCCCGAGTCCTCTTGGACGTCGCCCGCGCGGTCGCCCCCGCCGCATGCGCCAGCTTCGAAAACCATATCCTGGGCGGGACGCGCATCTCGAGCGAGGAGCTCGCGGAGCTCAAGCGGAGGCTCGCCGGGAATGACGGGCCTCCCCTGCTCGAGGGCAGGGTGCTGGAGCGCTTCGAGGAGAAGCTTCGGTCGGGACGACAGCTATAGCTTTATCCCCGGAGGTATTTCTTCTCGCCCATCCCGTAGAGGAGCTCGGCCTGGATCTTCTCGCCCTCGCCGTTGCTGATGAAGCCGCGGAACGAGCCCAGCGGCCCGTGGTAGTCGCTCTCTACTATCCCGAGGTTGAAGCGTATGTCGTTGGCCAGCTCGGGCGTAAATACCAGGTCGACCATCCCCTCGGTATCCTGGATGATCCAATCGCCCGCGATCCCTTGGGGCCGCGTGACCTTGACGGGCGGCAGGGACCAGGCCTTGTTGTTGATCCATAGGCAATTCTCGTTGTAGCGCACCTGGTCGCGGACCTGGTTATCGGTAAGGTTGAACCCGATGCGACGGCCCTTGGCGTCGGCGCCGAAGCCGGTCGCCCAGTCGTAGCGCATCCGGTAGGGATAGAAGCCTTTGTGGTCGTCGATGATCCCCATCGAGGCCGGCCCCTCGAAGCGATGGCTCTCCCCGCCGACGGAGAACTCGCCTTCCATCGGCATGAGAATCTTGGCGGAATACATGGCCCGATTCAGGCCGAGGGGAAGGCAGACCACGTTGGGCGAGGTAGCCTTGACGGCGCACGAGAAGCGGAAGCGGCCGGAAAAACGGCGATCGGGGTTGCGCGACCCATGAACGACGGTGACCTGCATCGTTCCCGCGTCGTAGTCGCAGGCCGACTCGAGGAGGCTTCGCGCTCCCTGGTAATAGACGTCCGAACCGGAGATCGACTCGGAGAAGCGGAAGATTCCGCCCGGCAGGAGGCGCCGTATCAGGTAGCGCTTCTTGCGCTCGCGGTCGTAGGCGAGGAAGAGGACGAGGCTGCAGACCTTGGCGTTATAAAGCGAGGCGAGGAAGCACCAGCGCTTATCGCCGAATTCGTAGGCCTGCCATTCCTTGAGCCGCCAATTCTTGACGATACGCGGCACCGGATAATGGAAGGGACGGGATACATCGAGCATGTTCGTCCGGCGGAAGGGAGTTCCGTAACGGCCCAGGGCGAAGGCGCCCTTTTCGACGACTGCTTCGGGGGCGGGCTGGAACCCGCGGCTCTTCAATTCGCGCTCCCGTCGCGGCCACGGCGCTCGTAGAGGAGGTAGAGCGCCTGCGTCCCCTTGTCGCCGAATCCCTCGTCCCTCATCGAGTCGAAGAGCCGCTCGGCGAGGGCGAGCAGGGGCAGGTCGAGCTTCATCGCGCGGGCGGAGTCCAGGGCTATCCGGAGGTCCTTGAGGAAGTGCTTGACGTAGAAACCGGGCTCGAAGTTCCCGTCGAGCATCCTGGGCACCATGTTGTTGAGCTGCCAGCTGCCAGCGGAGCCAGAGCCGATGCTCGAGAGCACCGTGCGGGGATCCAGGCCCGCCGCCTTGGCGTAGGTGACCGCCTCGACGGCCCCGGCGAGGTTTCCGGCGATAGCGATCTGGTTGGCCATCTTCGTATGCTGGCCCGAGCCGGCTCCACCCTGGAGGACCACGGGCCCGCCCATGTGCTCCAGGAGGGGCTTCACGGCCTCGAAATCGGCGATTTCGCCGCCGACCATGATCGTCAGGGTCCCGTTCTTGGCCCCGATGTCGCCACCGGAGACCGGCGCGTCGACCGCGGCGAGTCCCCTGGCCCTGGCGGCCGACCAGATGCGCTTCGCGAGGTCCGGCCTCGAAGTGGAGCAATCCACGAGATAAGTCCCCGGCATGCAATTCTCTATGAGGCCCTTGGGGCCGAAGTAGACTTCCTCGACGTCGCTCGGGTAGCCGACCATCGTAAAGACGACCCGGCACTTCGGGGCGAGGAGGGCAGGGCTCTCCTCCCAGACTGCGCCGGCGTCGAGCAGGGCTCGCGCTTTTTCCTTCGTGCGCGTGTGCGTGTGGACCCGATAGCCGGCCTTGAGAAGATGGCCGGCCATGCTCGAACCCATGACGCCGATGCCTATGAAGCCAATAACGTCTTTCGCGGAATCCATGCCGACCACTTTACTCTGCTATACGAACGAGGACAACCCGTAAGGTACCTTGCCTCGGCCGCTGATCCGCGCTAGGCTAGCTCCACGTTCGGGTGCCCCCGGGCCGCGTAGCGCGCTTGAGGGGTGAAAAGGGAATGCGGTGAGACGGAAGCGTCGATTCCGCGGCAGCCCCCGCTACTGTAAGCGCGAGTTAATGAGGGAACCCGGCCGGCAGGAATGCCGGCCAGCCACTGGACGATCCAGTCCGGGAAGGCCCTTCCCCCAAGCCGGTCCGCCGGCGCGCCGCGAGCCAGGAAACCTGCCCGATACGATAGTCACCAACTCTTCGGAGGGAGGAGGGGACATGCGCAGGATCATCCTGGCCGTCCTCGGTTTCTGCTTCTTTGCCGCCCTTTCAGCGCAGGGTTCCGCGCCTCGCGCCTCGGTCCGATACGGCGCCGGCTTCTCGATCGAATACGCGAAAGGCTACAAGATACTCAGCGTGAAATCCCCCTGGCCGGGCGCGAGTTCCGGATTCACTTATGTCCTCTACCCCCGCGGCTCGGCCAAGCCTTCGGGTATAAAGGCCGACGGCTTTTTCGAGATCCCTCTTCGCAGGGTGGTAACATTCTCGACGACTTATATCCCGCAGATCGTGGCGGTGGGCGGCGCGAGCAGTGTTATAGGCGTGGACAGCGCCGCCTACGTGAACTCTCCGGAGATACGCGCGCGCATTAAATCGGGCGCGACCGTCGAGACGACCCGCAATTGGGCGCCAAACATCGAGCTCATGATCTCGCTCGCTCCGGACGCCGTTTTCACCTATGGCATGGGCAACGAGTGGGACAATCACCCCAAAATGGCCGAGGCCGGCCTGCCCATCATCATCAGCGGCGAGTGGAACGAGGCCGAGCCCCTCGCCAGGGCCGAATGGGTGAAATTCATCGCGGCTTTCTACGACAAGGAGGACGTCGCGACGACCTACTTCGACAAGGTCGCCGCGGAATACGAGTGGGTGCGCGTGCGCGCCTCCGCCGCCGCGGGGAAGAAGCCCTCCGTCCTGGTGAATGGCCCCTTCCAAGGCACCTGGACCGTTTCGGGCGGAAGGAGCTTCATGGCCCGCTTCATAGCCGACGCCGGCGCCTCCTACCTCTGGGCCGACGACGTCGGATCCGGCGGTCTCACGCTCTCGATCGAGGCCGTCTACGAACGGGCGCTCAAAGCCGATATCTGGCTCAACCCCGCCCTGTCCGTCGACGCGCGGGCTGATATCGCCGCGCTCGACTCGCGCTTCGCGTCCCTGCCCGTGGTCGCCTCAGGGGAAATTTGGAACAACATTCTGCGCATGAGCCCGGGCGGCGGCAACGACTATTTCGAATCGGCCGTGCTCAATCCCGACAAGGTGCTGACGGACCTCGTCAAGATATTCCATCCCGGGCTGCTATCGGACAGGCCCTTCACTTATTATAAGAAAATAAGCGAATGAAGGCCCGCGGCCCTGCGCCGGGAGCGCTCCTCGCGACCCTCGCCTGCGCGGCGGCGCTGCTCTTCGTCGCCGACCTCGCCTTGGGCTCCGTCCGCATCCCGCTCGTCGGCGTCGCGGACGCGCTGCTCGGCCGCGCGACCGACTCGGCCTGGGCCAGCATTGTGCTCATATTCCGGCTGCCCAAGGCGCTCACCGCGCTCTCCGCCGGGGCGGCCCTCGCCGTTTCGGGCCTCATATTGCAAACCGTCTTCCGCAATCCCCTCGCAGGGCCGGACTCGCTCGGCATAGGCGCCGGAGCCAGCGTCGGAGTCGCCATCGTCGTCCTGGCCGCGGGCTCCGCCGGGGGATCGGCCTTCCTCTCGGGCCTCGGGCTCGCGGGCTACGCCCTGCTCTCGATCGCCGCGAGCGCGGGCGCCTTCCTCGTCCTCCTCGTCATCCTCCTCTTCGCCCGGCGCGTCGAGAACGGCGTCACTCTCCTCATCGTCGGCCTGCTCGTCGGGTACCTCGCTGGGAGCCTCGTCTCCCTCCTGGTCTATTTCGGCTCGCCGCAGAAGGTCCAGGTCTACCTCGGCTGGACCTACGGCTCCTTCTCCGCGGTTACCGCGCGCCAGCTCCCGGTGCTCTTCGCGGCGATCGGCCTCGGCCTCGCGATGACGGCGCGCACGTCCAAATCCCTCAACGCGCTGCTCATGGGCGACCGCTTCGCCGAGTCCCTCGGCGTCCGGGTCGCCGGAGCGAGGACCCGCGCCCTCCTGGCGGCGGCGCTCCTGGCGGGCGCGGCCACTGCCTTCTGCGGGCCCATAGCCTTCCTGGGCATCGCCGCCCCGCAAGCCGCTCGGCGGATCCTGCGCGCGAGCGACCACGCCATCCTGATTCCCGGCGCGGCCCTCCTCGGCTCAGTCTTCGCCCTAGCCGCCGATATCGCTTCGCAGCTCCCAGGCGGGGGGACGGTCTTGCCGGTCAACCCGCTGCTGGCCCTAATCGGCGCGCCCATCATCCTGAGCATCTTCCTCCGCGGATCCCGCCAGGAAGGGAGTGCGCGATGAAAGACGCCGCGGATGCTCCCCTTCTCTCCGCGAAGGGCCTCGCGATCGGCTGGGGAGGCCGGCTTGAGCGGCGCCTCTCCTCGGGGATCGATCTCGAGCTCAGGGGCGGCGACTTCGCGGCCTTGGTGGGGCCCAACGGCTCCGGCAAGTCGACCCTGCTCAGGACCCTCGTCGGGTTCCAGGCCCCGCTCAGCGGGGAGGTCTCGCTCTGCGGCAAATACGTTTACCGACTTACCGTAGAGGAGCGCTCGAAGCGGGCGGCCTGCGTCTTCACCGACCGCTACGACTCAGGCTATTTCACCGTCTTCGACATCGTGGCCTTCGGCCGCTATCCCTACACGGACGCGCGGAACCGCCTCGAGGCGCGGGACCTCGAGGCGGTGACCTCCGCCATCGCCGCGGTCGGACTGGCCGCGCTCGCGAGCCGCCGCTTCTCCGAACTCTCCGACGGTGAGCGCCAGAAAGCCCTCATCGCGAGGGCCATAGCCCAGGACTGCCCCCTCCTCGTCCTCGACGAGCCGACCGCCTTCCTCGACGCGCCGGCGAGGGTGGAGGTCTTCCATGTCGCCAGGGACCTCGCCAGATCCTCGGGCAAGGCGGTGGTCCTATCCACCCACGACATCGACCACGCGCTTCGCTACGCCGACTCGCTCTGGCTCATGGACGGACTGCACCGATTCTCATCGGGCGCACCGGAGGACCTGGCCACATCCGGAGCGATCGGGCGGGCCTTCGACGGCGAGGGTTTCCGCTTCGATCCGAGAACGGGAGCCTTCCGCTCGGTCGAGGCTGGCAGGTCCTTCGCCGTCGAGCTCGATGCCCCGGCGGGCGTATCCCGCGCCTGGGCGGAGCGCCTAGTTGAGCGGCTGGGCCTCGTCGTGGCCCGGCACCTCCATGAAGGATCCGAGGCCATCGCGCGAGTCTCTATCGAGGAAGGAGAGGCCGGACCGCTTTTCTCCCTTCGCGAAGCCGGTTCCGGATCGAGGGGATCGGAGGCGGCGAGCTACGGCGAGCTGGCCCGCCTGCTGGCGGACTTGGCGGAGGCGCGCGAACGAACGAGTAAATAGGCGGGAACTAGTACGATCATCAGCATCGCGACGAGAAGATAGGCATCCGCAGCGTTCGAGTAGACGTAGGTACCAATCGCCGGCCTGTAAATTCCGAAATAATCGATCACCGCGAAGGGGGGCGCTAGGATGGACGCGCAATTGCCTATCGTCCCGGCGAGCAGGAAGAGGGACAGTGCCTTGTAATATGGCATAGTTACCGTAAGGTACAGCGTGAATCCGATGGCGAAAGGGCCTAGCGCTCTGAGGACGCCTCGCAGGTATTGGGAGAGCGATAATCTCATCGAGTCATGGAGGCCGAGCGCGACCGCGGCGGCGAGGCAATATACCGCGACGACGGCGATCGTCTTGATCCAAGGCCGTACCGCCATCCTATGCCAGAGCACGATCGCCATGGCGAGGACGAGGAATACCGCGAGCGTGCAGGCGACGAAGGCGTCGTCCATGACGATGCCGTAGCGGCTCAGGATTCGCGACTGGTCGAAGCCGAAGCCGGAGAAGTTCTCGACGTACCCGAGGCGGATAGGCCCGCCATGGACCGGATCCGACCGGCTGCGCAGGAATGCCCAGGCGCCCGCCTTAAGCGTCGCATCGACCAGGACAAGGGCGATGAGCGCCCTCTCTCTCTTCCCCAGTGCCATGAGCAATATACGCATAGACCGCCTGCTTTGATCAATCGGGAAGGGCATTCGCATGAATGGTGCAGTCACCGGACTTGCCCTATAATTGAGGCATGCGCATGGGTTATCCTGCCGATGAAAGCGAAACCCGTTTCGCCTGCGTCCGCAATAAAACCTGGCCTGACCAGGACCGCTGGGAGCTCATCAACGGGGTAGCATCCGACATGAGCCCCGCTCCGAACTATGCTCGCCGGCGAAAACTTGGTTGGCAATTAACCCTCGTATCCTCCTGGATCAAAGATCGCGGCGGTCCCTGCGAGGCCTTCATAGCTCCAGCCGACGCGCTCCTTCCCCGAGGGACCGAGGACGAGGACGAGGACGAGATAGATTGCATAGTCCAACCTGACCTCTTCGTGGTCTGCGACCCGACGAAAGTAGGTCCGAACCTACCCCGGGGAGCGCCGGACTTCATAGTCGAGATACTCTCTCCCCGCACCAGCCGCAAGGACCAAAACGAAAAGCTTCGCCTCTATGAGCGCGCGGGCAGGCGAGAGTATTGGACTATCGATCCGGCGGGGCATTGGCTGCGCGATTACTTGCTCCCGGGGTCCGTCTACGGAGAGGGAACTCTCCTAGAGGAGCGAGGCCGAGTAGAAAGCGCGGTCTTGAGCGACCGGCAAGGCTCAGCCTTCTCGATCGACGTCGATGGGCTCCTCGCAGAAGGATCCGCCTCGCGGTGATGGACGGCGTTGCCCAATCCAGGCCTGGTCCCTATTCCGCGAGCGGGCCGGCCGGCGCCGTTCCCGTGGCCGCGCGCCTGCTCCGAGATCGCTATGGCGCCTACCCCGACGAGAGCTCCGGACCCGTCCTAGACCAACTCGTCTGGTTCCTCCTCAGCACGAGGACCACCGTCGAGAACTGCGAGGCAGCCTACTCCGCCCTGCGCTCGCGATACGGCGACTGGTCCCTGGTGGCCGAGGCGCCGCCCGAATACGTCTGCGAATGCATCAAGCCCGCCGGCCTCTGGCGGGAGAGGGCCAAGAATCTCCTAGCCTCCTTGGCGACAATCCGGACTCGCTTCGGCGCCGAGAGCCTGGAGGGCCTCAGGTCTTGGAGCGACGAGGACTGCGAGGCGTTCCTCCTGTCATTGCCCGGCGTCGGGCTCAAGGTCGCGCGCTGCGTCCTCTCCTTCGGCCTCGCCCGCCCTTCCTTCGCCGTAGACGCCCATATATGGCGAATCGCCCGCCGCCTCGGCTGGCATGCCTTCCCGGGAGACGCCCCGACGCGGCGCGGGGCCGACGCGATCCAGGAGCTGGCCCGCGCCGCCGCAGATCCCCTCTCCCTACACGTCAACCTCATCCGCCTCGGCCGGGAGTACTGTCCGGCCGGCGAGCCGCGCTGCAGCGATTGCCCGATCTCGGGAGTCTGTGCGACGGGCATTTCGAGGGCTGGCACCTCGAACCCGGCTTGAAAACCAGGGGAGCGGCGCTATAATACATTTTCGTCATTTAAAATTATCGGAGGATACATGTTTAAAAAAGCCGTCCAGCTCTTTCTCGCCCTGCTCCTGGCCTCCTGCGCCGGCCTCCCCTCGAGCAGCGGGTCGACTCCCAGGATCAGGCTCCAGCTCTGGCAGGTAGGCTCGCCCTATAAAGGCGACACTCAGTCGACCGTTCCCCCTCAAGCACTCGTCGACGCCTGCAGGAAGCTCGGCCTAAGCCTCTCGATGCGCGCCTTCCCCGCGAAGGGCTTCTACGACGTGCTGAGCTCGGCCTTCGCCGAGGGCAAGCAGCCCGATATCCTGTTCTTCGACAACATGGGCATCCTCAAAGGCGCGAAGACCTCCGCCGGCGCATTTACCGGCCTCGAGAGCGAGCCGAGCCTGCGAGACTCCCTAATGCAGGTGTCCGAGTCGCTGAACTACGCGCGCGGCTGGCAATACCTGATCAAGGGCTCCGCGAACCACGAGGCGGCTAGGAAGCTAGTCCTGCGCGAGCTCGACAAGCCCTGCGAGACCCTGCCGGAGGGCCTAGCCGAGGCCGCGTCGCTCGCCGCCGCCGCAGTCGCGAAGCGGGACGAAGCCGCCGTCCTGGAACTATCCGGCGGGGGTTTCGCCCTCGAGACGAACTTCATCAACCCGCCTGAAGCCGGATCGGGCCTGGGCGAAAGTCTCATCTTCGATTCCTGGGGCAACGACCACCTTGCCTTCACGAGCGCCTCGCTGAGCTACGAGGGAGAGCGCTCCATCGGGACCAAGCGCTACCTTCTCGTCTTCGCCAAGGCCGATGCGGGCTGGAGGCTCATGGACGCGTCGGATGCCTGGGCCTTCCCCGCGACGCTCCGAGCGAGGCTCCCGGCGCTCAAGGGCGCGCAGGGGCTCCTGGCTTTCGGCCTCACCGGGCCAGCCGAGGGGAGCCGCTTCCCCAAGCGCTTCCCGGAGGCCGAGCGCCCGATGATCTCCTGGGGCTCGGCGGGCGGCAATGCCAGGATCTATCTCCTGGAGTGGCAGTACGGCTGGGGACCCGCCAAGAGCATTACGTGGTCGGCAAGCGGGTTCATGCCCTTCATACCAGCCTCCGGCTCGGCCAAGCTGGAGTTACGCGCGCCGGGGATAGGGGCCCAGCCCCATAAAGTCAGGATCTGGGCGATCGACGGGGCGGGGACAGTCGAGACTTCGCCGTGGAGGACCTTCTCGTACGACAGCTGAGCGGTCCGTCGAGGCCATCGCTCCCGACCGACTCGGCGGTCCGCATCTCGGTCAATGCCTCTCGAGTTTACCCTTCACCGCAGCGAGCATCAGATTCCAATTCTTCTCGGAGTGCTCCGCCGATTCCCTCGTCCCCGAATTGCTTTGGCTGATGGAGATCAGGACCCCGCCCGGAGCCGGATCGAAGGAATACGCGACTTCGTAATGATTCTCCGGCGCGTCGGGCAGGCCCGTCATCGCCGAGAAATAATCGTAGCGGAACAACCGAGGCGCGCGGTGCTCCAGCACCGTACCGCGGTCCTCGAAGGCCTTGCCCTCCCATACTCCCGACCAGGTTATGGGGCTCCCGACCTTAAGGTCGCTCACAAAGGAGATGCCGAAGAAGAACTCTGCGCTCTTCACCGGGTCCATGAAACAGGACCAAGCCTCCTCGACCGGCGCGTCGACGAGTACCTCGGCCCGGATGGCGAAAGATTTTCCCTCGGCTCGAATCATGTAGGTCCTCCATCCTCCGAAGATAGCGAAAATGGCGGCGCGGCGGCGAAAATAAAAGGCCGCGCCGGTTGCCCGGCGCGGCCCGCTAAAGCGCGACGCGGAAGACGCGTCTTCGGCGCTTATTCCCTCTCGCGATTCCTTATTTCTTGATGCTGTAGAAGGCCTTGCGCCCGGCGTACTCGGCGATGCCCTCCATCTCGTCCTCGATGCGCATCAGCTGGTTGTACTTGCAGATGCGGTCGGTGCGCGACATGGAGCCCGTCTTGATCTGGCCGGTCTCGCGCGCGACGACGAGGTCGGCGATGAACGCGTCCTCGGTCTCCCCGGAGCGATGCGATACGATGGCCGTGTAGTTGGCCTTCTTGGCCATGTCGATAGCCTCGATGGTCTCGGTGACGGTGCCGATCTGATTGAGCTTGATGAGAATGGAATTGCATGCGCCCATGGCGATGCCCTTTTCGAGACGCTTGGTGTTCGTGACGAAGAAATCGTCGCCCATGATCTGGATCCGGTTGCCGAGGGCTTTCGTGAGCTTGACATAGCCATCCCAGTCGTTCTGGTCCAGGCCGTCCTCGATGGAAATGATCGGGTACTTGTTCACCCATTTGGTGTAGAGCTCGATCATGTCGTCGGCGCTGAAGAGCTTGCTCGGGTTGGACTTCCAGAACTTGTAACCCTTGCGGTCGCCCTCGTCGAAGAGCTCGGAGGAGGCGCAATCGAGGGCTATCGCTATGTCGTCGCCTGGCTTGTAGCCGGCCTTCTCGATGGCCTTCATGATGTAGTCGAGCGCGTCCTCGTTGCCGATGTTGGGCGCGAAGCCGCCCTCGTCCCCGACGGACGTGTTGTGGCCGTCGGCCTTGAGAAGGGACTTGAGATTGTGGAATACCTCGGCGGTCATGCGCACGGCCTCGCGGATGGAGTCCGCGCCGACGGGCATCACCATGAACTCCTGGAGGTCGACCTTGTTGTCCGCGTGCTTCCCGCCGTTGATGATGTTGGCCATGGGCACAGGAAGGAGGGTAGTGTGAGGCCCGCCCAGGTACTTATAGAGGGGGATGCCGAGGAAATCGGCGGCGGCGCGGGCGACGGCCATGGAAACGCCGAGAATGGCGTTGGCGCCAAGCTTGGCCTTGTTCTCGGTCCCGTCCAGGTCGATCATGGTGCGGTCGATATCCACTTGCTCGAGGGCGTCGAGGCCGCAGATCTCGGAGGCGATGGCGGTGTTGACGTTCTCGACAGCCTTCAGCACGCCTTTACCGAGATAGCGTTTCTTATCCCCGTCGCGTAGCTCTACGGCCTCGTACTCGCCGGTGCTGGCCCCGGAGGGAACGGCGGCGCGGCCGAGGGTGCCGTCCTCGAGTACGACATCTACTTCAACGGTGGGATTCCCGCGGGAATCGAGGATCTCGCGCGCCTCGACATATTCGATAATGCTCATATAACTCTCCTCACGTGTCAGGATTGTGGATCGTTAAAACACTATCGGCGGGACAGTGCGGAGTCAAGGGAGGCCCGACACCGAAGCCCTCCGCTTAACTTCCTTCGCCACGCTGTCGAGCGTGCCCTTGAGCTCCGTCGGCGTGAAGCTCCGCAGGATGAATTCCAGGCCGAGGCCGGACTTGCGGAGTCCAGGCCTGGAATAGGCGAGGAGGTAGACGAGCCTTCGCATACCACGAGGTATAGGCCTCGAATATATTCCCGTCCAGGCTCTTGAGGAGGCGATATCCGACCCTCTCCTCGACCCTGGACTGGAGGAGACTGGGAGAGTAGGCCGAAGGAGCCGAGGCGACGGCGAGCGCGTCTATCACCATCGCCAGGGGGACGTCGTAGACGCCATGCGCCTGGCCGAAGCCCCTGAGTCGCCATTCTCCGCTCGAGGGATCCTTGTACTTCTCCGCGGACATCGAGATCAGTGTCGGCCTTCCGATCAAGGTGGACAGATCAGTACCCGCGGGGAGGCATCATATCCCCCGTTCGACGAGCGGCTATTTGACGAGAAGGTCCATGATGCGCTCGAGATCCTGGAGAGAGTAGTACTCGATCGCGATCGTGCCCTTCTTACCGTCGCCCTTGACGCTGACCTTGGTCCCCAAGGTCTCGATGAGTCGCTCCTCGACCTCGCGGATCTCGGGTTCCTTGACCTTCTCGCGGCGTGGGGGGCTCGCTGAGCCGCTACCCCGCGGAGAATTGAGCTCCTGGGCCGCGGCCTCGGCCTCGCGGACGGAAATTCCCTCGGCGATAATCCGGGCGAAGAGGAGATCGCGCCTGCCGGGGTCTATGACCGAGAGCAGGGCCTTAGCGTGGCCGGCGCTGAGCTCGCCCCCGCGGAGGGACGAGAGGACGGATTCGGGCAGCTTGAGCAGGCGGATGCTGTTGGCTACTGCGCTCCGGCTCTTGCCCACGACGTCGGCCACCTCTTCCTGCGAGCGGCCGCCCATCGCCATGAGGGAGCGGTACGCTTCCGCCTCTTCCACGGGATTGAGGTCCTCGCGCTGGACGTTCTCGATCAGGGCTATCTCGAGGCGCTTCTCGGGAGTGAAGGAACGGACTATCACGGGCACTTCGGAGAAGCCGGCTATCGCCGCCGCCCTGAATCGCCGTTCGCCGGCTACGATGAGATAGGCGCCGCCGCCGGCATCCTCGACGAGTATCGGCTGGATGAGGCCGTGGGTCCTAAGGGAGCTGGCGAGCTCGGCCAGGGACTCCGCGGCGAAGGTCCTTCGCGGCTGGTCGGGGTTGGGCCTGAGCTGCGTGAGGGGAAGGGTCCGTACTCCCTCCCCGGGCGCCGTGCCGGCGTCAGGGATCGATATTTCCGAATCGGGGATGAGGGCTCCCAGGCCCTTGCCGAGCCCGAATTGCTTAGCCATTCGCTGAGCTCCCGATCGTCGGCTCGCCGACGGCCGCGAGACTCTTCTCCCGCTCGAGGAATTCCTTGGCCAGGGCCTCGTAGCTCTTGGCCCCGATGCAGCCCGGGTCGTAGAGGCAGATCGGCTCGCCGTGCGAGGGAGCCTCGGAGAGCCGCACGTTGCGCGGCACTATCGTCCGGAAGACCCTATCCTTGAAGTAGTCGGAAACCTGCTGGACCACTTCCTGGGCCAGCTTGGTGCGCGAGTCGTACATCGTGAAGAGTATGCCGCAGACCTTTAGCGCCGTGTTCATACCCTTCTGGACCAGGCTCACCGTCTGGAGGATCAGCGAGAGGCCCTCGAGGGCGAAATACTCGCACTGGAGCGGGACGAGGACCTCGTCCGCCGCTACGAGGCCATTGAGCGTCAGGATGCCCAGGGAGGGTGGGCAATCGATGAGGATGTAATCGTATTCGCGGGTCACGGTGGCGAGGGCCCGCTTCAGGTACTCGTTGCGATCCGTCTTGTCGACCAGCTCCACGGTGGCCCCGGAGAGGTCTATAGAGGAGGGAGCCAGGTCCAGCCATTCGACCTTGGTCGGCTGGATAATCTCCTTGAGGGAAACCTGCCCGGATATCACGTTATAGATGTTCTGCCCCCCGGGCTTTCGCCCGAGACCGCTCGTGCAATTCGCCTGAGGATCGAAATCGACGATGAGGGTGCGCTTGCCCGCCAGGGCGAGGTAGGCTCCTAGATTGATCGCGCTAGTGGTTTTACCCACTCCGCCTTTCTGGTTGACGAAAACGATGGTACGGGCCATGCAGCCTCTCCGCTCACTTGGTTCCGGCAGTGTAGCATATCCGGGCAGGTGCGTCCAAGCGATCGAGCGGCCACCGAGCTTGACCCAATGGGCATCGCCTAGCTACATTGTGGTACTAAGGAGATCCACATGCTCAATGACAAAGTCCTGCGCGCCATTCAGGACGTCCGCCCTTCCCTCCAGGCCGACGGCGGCGATATAGAGCTCGTTTCGGTGAGCGAGGACGGGATCGTCAGCGTGAGGCTCACCGGAGCGTGCGGAACCTGTCCCATGTCCACCATGACCCTCAAGATGGGCGTCGAGAATTATCTTAAGAAGACGATCCCCGAAGTCAAGGAAGTCGTGCAGGTTTAATTCACGCCGTCGTCGCAGGCCTCGTCGGCTGCGACCAGGCTCGAGGCTTCCTGGGCTTGCGGCTTGTCGCAGGGATCCAGATCGTCATCCGCGACCACCTTTTTCCCTTCACTCGATGCCGTTGCTCTTCCTTTCACATTGTCGTTGGAAGTGTTCATTTTATCCTCCCCTATATTCGAAAAATACTATAATAGGTCGGGATCGGATAGTCGTTTTCTAGCGATACTGCTTGGCAAGGCGTGATATCGTGGACGCCATATCGGTCAATCCCACCTGCTGGCTGACGTGCCCCAGCTCGAAGGCTACCTTGGGCATCCCATAGACGATGCACGAAGCCTCGTCCTGCCCGAGCGTCAGGCCGCCTTCCTTGTAAATCGTACCGAGCTCGCGCGCGCCGTCCCTTCCCATGCCGGTCATGATCACGCCCATCACCCTGTTCCCGTAGATGCGCGCGACGCTCGCGAAGAGGATGTCTGCGCTCGGGCGGTGGCCGTTCTCGGGAGGAGCGTCCGAGAGCCTCGCCACGACGCCCAGGGGGCGCCTCTCGACGACTATGTGCTTATCGCCGGGGGCGATCAGGACCCGGCCCGGCCGGAGTATGTCCCCATCCGCCGCTTCCTTCACGTCGAGCGGGCAGATCCGGTCGAGGCTCTTGGCGAATTCCTCGGTAAAGCCGGGGGGCATATGCTGCACAACTAGCACGGGCTGCTGGAGGTCGGCGTCTATCTTCGCGAAAACCTCACGCAGGGCGTTCGGCCCGCCGGTCGAGATGCCGATCGCTATCGCCTCGAGCGGTCCCGGCTGACGGCTGGGCTTGGGCGGCTCCCCGCGCGCCCTCTCCGCCGCCCTCTCCTCGAGGAGAGGCGCGGGAGCGAACATGCGCTCGGGCGCCTCGAACTCGTATCGGGGAGGGGTCTTTCCCTTGCGCCGCTGGTGCTGGGTCCCGTAGGCTAGGAGGAGGCGAGACAGCTCGCCCGCGACCGTATGGATGTCCGAGGAGACGGAGCCCGAAGGCTTGGTGATGAAGTCCGAGGCCCCTAGGGATAGAGCCTCGATCGTCACCTGCGCTCCCTCCTTGGCAACGGAGGAGAGGATGATTACCGGTATATCCAGGCCGAGTCGCTTCCGCTCCTTGAGGAACTCGATGCCGTTCATCTCCGGCATCTCGATATCCAGGACGATTACGTCGGGGTCGCAGCGGGGTATCTTTTGGAGCGCGAAGACGCCGTTCATCGCCTTGTCGGCGACGGACAATCCTGGCGTGGCCTCGATTATCTTCGAGATGAGGTTGCGCATGAGGGCCGAATCGTCGACGACGAGGACTGAAACCGGATCAGGCACGGCACGCTCCCACTTCAGACGTTCTTTCGATAGAAGGTCGCCCAATCGGTTTTCACGAATTCGAACTTTGTGTTCATGCCGAAGAGCGATTCGGAATGGCCGATGAACAGGAAGGATTTCGGGGCCATGGATTCCCAAAAGCGCTCTATGGCCGCCTTCTGCGCCGCCTCGTCGAAGTAAATCAGGACGTTGCGGCAGAAGACGACGTCGAGCCCCCTGAGGCCCGAGTCGTTCTTCAAGTTGTGGTAATCGAAGCGGACGTTTTTTTTAAGCTCGTCCTTGAGCTGATAGCCGCCCGGCTTCTTGTCGAAATGCTTGGGCAGGTAGCCCTCGGGTATGCCGGCTATGCGCGAATCCGCGTAAAATGCCTCCTTCCCGACCATGAGGCATTTTAGGGAAATATCGCTAGCCACTATCTCGAAGCTCCAGCCGGCGGGAAGTATCTCCTTAAGGAGCATCGCGAGCGTATATGGCTCCTCGCCCGTCGAGCAGCCGGCGCTCCAGAATCGAAGCCTGCGCTCGCCGCCAGATCCCTTCATTTTTATAAGCTCCGGGACGACATATTTCTCGATCGCGTCGAAATGGGCCTGGTTCCGGAAAAAACGCGTGAGGTTGGTCGTGACCGAGTCGAGGAGGGTCTTGAGCTCCTCTTTATCCCTCGTTATGAGGGAGAAGTAGTCCTTGAGGCTGTCGAGCTTCTTCTCCCGAAGGCGCTCCTTGAGCCGACTCTCGAGTATTGAGCGGTTGGTCGCCGAGAAAGTGATACCGCTGGCGTCGTAAATGAGCTTTCTGTACAGCTCGAAATCGGCGTCGCCCAAGAAGTCGGACATTACCCTTTGTCTCCGTTTTCCCCGCTTAGTCGACGGGAACGCGTAAAAAAGCATAGGCGGCGGTATCCGGGGTGTCAATAGCGCCTATATCGAGCTATCCGCGCGTCGCACAATGAAATCGGCCGGCGAACGGGATAGATTTAGGACGGTATGGAAAACGGCATTTTAGAAATGCGAGTCCGCGGCGTCTCCATGGAAGCCGACGATCCGATCGTCATCCTGGAAGATCGCATGACGGACCGCCGCCTCCTGGTCCCCGTCGGCCCCTTCGAGGCGAGCGCGATCATCCTCGAGCTGGAGGGGATATCGCCTCCCCGGCCGCTGACCCATGACCTCCTCGCCTTTTTCTTCGAGGAGGGGGGCTACAGCCTCGAGGAGGTAGGCTTATTCGGCGATGGCGGATCGGGCATTCGGTCCAGGCTCACCTACCGCAAGGGCCTTCGTAAATTCGAGAAGGAAGTCCGGCCCTCCGACGCCCTCGCCCTGGGACTGAGGCTCGGCGCGCCCCTCCGGGCCGAGACCGCCTTGGTCGAGCTCCAGGAGAAGGGCTGCGTACCTCGCTCGCGCCCGAGGATCGTAGCCCTCGAGGATTGGAAGGCGAAGGCCCTTCGAGCCTAATCCCGCGATCGAGGCTTGATGCCGGCTTGTGTCGCCCGTACAATTCCCTCATGGGTATCCTCGAAAGAATAAAAGATTGGTTCGCCCGCGCCCTGTCCCGAGATCCTGAAGAAGCTCATCGCAAGGCCGAGATAAGGAAACTGCAGGGCCTCCTGGCCGAGCTCAAGCCCCCCTACTACCGACCCAAGCAAAACCTCGTGCTGCCGGGCTTCGCCCATGCCGTGCATCACTTCTACTCCCTCCTCAGGCCCCTGGCGGAACTCGCCAGGTCCACGATAGCCAATTCGGACATACGGGTCTCTCAGCGCTATTTCGACTATCTCATAGACAGGCGGCTGCCCTCGGCCGAGCAGGAGCGCAAGCGTTTCTTCGCCTACGAAGGCATGGCCGAGCGGATCCAGGCCGCGCTCAAGCCGGACGAAGAGCTGGAAACCATCATCCGCGAGTTCCAGGCCTTCCTCGGCTCCCTCGACGCCCTCGGCTCGCGGGCGGTCAACGCCGATCTCTACGAGGTAGAGCGCTTCATCGACCTTTGCCGGCACGACTACGAGCGTCTCGTGGGCCTATTCGACCCAAGCGCCAACATCGACGACTCGCGCTATAAGCCCGACTTCGCGCCGGTCTCAGGCGAGCAGGTCCTCCCCGAGCTCGCCGACTTCTATTACTTGACGGAATCTTTCGTCTTCTCGCCCCAGCTGAAGGAGAATATCCTGCGCCTCCTCGAGAAGCGCCAGCCTGACAGCTTCGACGCCGCCAAGAAGGCCAAGATCGATAAGCTCTTCTCGCAGCTCGACAAGACGGTCTCCGAGCGCCTCAGCAGGGACATCCTCCTCGCGATGATGCGAGTCGTTAAGGACGATCCGGCCTACACGCCCGTCACCCCGCGCGAGAGGCGGGATTTCCTGGAGGCCTACAGGAGGCGCCTGGTCACCCAGTTCGACAAGGACCGGGAACGGATCCTGCGCGAGCAGCACGAGAGCGCGATCGCGGCGGATATCAGGAGCCTCTTCGGGGAAGCGGACATCGCCGAAATCGACGGCTACGACGAGGAGCACGATTCTTTCCTGCGGCGGGAGAGCCCGAACGGCTTCATCTGGATCAAGCCCCTGCGGATACTCAAGACCTTCGTGGCCGTCGAGTTCGAGCCTCGTCTCAAGGAATCGATTAAGCGGATCCTCGTGGAGGGATACTTCGATAACAAGAGCTTCCAGAACAACCTAGCCAACATCCTCTACCAGTGCGAGCGCTCCGGCGGACGGATCGTGGAATTCGAGGAGCAGCTTCGGGGCAACAGCCGGATATCCCTGGTCGCCATGAAGAGGTATATCGAGGAGATGCGGAGGGGCAAGGACATCGGGTCCTTCCTCGGTAGGCTGGTCGACGCGATAAACGACAAGGCCCGCGAGATCGTCGAGGACGAGGCCGGCCTATTCGCGATGCTCGGGGAGGCCCTCGGGGACCTGCTCTCCGATTTCAGGCGCTCGAGCCCCGATCTCGTGACCAACATCCGAACGCTCGGGGGCGGTCGAAACCGCGAGATACTAGCCCAAGTGCAGGAAGGACGCGAGCGCATCCTGGTGCTGGTGAAGATAATGCGCAATTTCACCTTCGTTAAGAGCGCGCTCGGCGGCCCGGCCAAGCCGGGGGCGCCCTCCGCTATGGACCTCGAGTTCCCTCTGACGCCCGCCGGACTCGACGAGGCGGAGCAAGCCGAGGAGCTTTAGCCGCCGAAGATACTCGCTCCGATGTCCCGCCTGAACCAGGCTCCCTCGAAGCGCGGCTTCTCCGCGAGGGCATAAGCCTCGCGGCGGGCGGCGGTCCAGTCGCCGCCCAAGCCTACCGCGGTGAAGCAGCGTCCGCCTCCAGTCACGAGGGAGCCGTCCCCCCGACGCGATGTCGAGGCGTGGAACAGCAGAGAATCGTCCTCCGTGCCGGCTAGGTCGACCGGGATGCCCTTAGGATAGGCACCAGGATAGCCCGGGGCCGCGATCACGACGCCGCAGGCGGCCTTCGCGGAGAAGCGGGGCCTGAGGGAGCATAGCGCGCCCCTTGCGACGCCGCCGAGCAGGTCGCCGATGCCCGTCTCGAGCAGGGGAAGGAGGGACTGCGTCTCGGGATCGCCGAAGCGCACGTTGTATTCGAGGAGCTTCGGCCCCTCGCCGGTCAACATGACCCCGAAGAAGAGCACGCCTCGATATCCGAGTCCCTCCGCCTCCATCCCCCGAAAGGTCGGCGCTATGATCTCGCTCTCGATACGCGCCATGGTCGCGTCGTCGGCATAGGGAACCGGGCAGACTGCGCCCATCCCTCCGGTATTCGGACCGAGATCGCCCGGGTACGCCTTCTTGTGATCGGCGCAGGCTGGCAGGACTAGATAGTCGGATCGATCGCAGAGGGCGAACACCGATAGCTCGCGTCCGACGAGGAACTCCTCGGCCAACAGCTCGTCCGACTCGAGCACGGCTTCGCCGAAGGATAGGAGTTCCGCCGGGTCGTCGGACTCGAGGACGCCCTTCCCAGCCGCGAGGCCGCTCTTCTTGAGAACGACGCGCTTGCCGCGGCCCTCGTCGAGGAAGCGCCGCAGGTCATCCGTTCGGGAGAAGCGCTCCGTGCAAGCGCAGGGCACGCCCCATCGCTCCGAGAACGACCTGGCGAAGGACTTGCTGCATTCCAGGGCCGCCGCCTTCCTGGGCGGGCCGAAGGCGGGCACCCCTGCCGCCTCGAGTGCATCTATCAGACCCGCCGCGAGGGGGCCTTCCGGACCCACGATGACGAGGCCGATCCTCAACTCGCGCACGGCACGAAGGACTTCCTGGGAATTTTCGGGATCGACGGGGATGTTCACGGCAATGGCGGCGGTGCCCGCGTTGCCGGGCGCGCAGAATACCGCGCTGCTCGCTCCGTCCCCCGAGTTCGACGCGAAGGCCCAGGCGAGGGCGTGCTCGCGCGCGCCCGAGCCCGCTATAAGTACTCTCACGGCTTCCCCCCTGCCGAGTCGACCGCGTCGAGCAGGCTAAGGACGGCCCGCGGGTAGATCTCATGCTCGATCTCGTGGACCTGGGCCTCGATTTGGCCCAGGTTTTCACCCGGCTCGGCGAGGAAGGCCGCGCTCGCGATGGCCGGCCCCGAGTCCATGCCCTCGTCGACGAAATGGACGGTCGCGCCGAACTCGCGCTCCCCGGCCTCGAAGGCCCTCGAGATGGCGCGCGCTCCCGGCCACTTGGGCAGGAGGGCCGGGTGGACGTTCACGATCCGGCCACGGCGCTGGGCGACGAAGGACGGCGATAGCATCCTCATGAAACCCGCCAGAGCTACGAGATCGGATTTCGCCTCATCGAGCGCGGCGGCTATCTCGGCTTCAGCCTCCTCGATGCCGCGTTTGTAATACCCGACGTATCGGGCGGGCACGGCCAGCCCTGCAGCCCGCTTCGCCGCGAAGGCCTCCCTGCGGTCGTAGATAAGGAGGACGCATTCGTGTCGCGGGGCCTCGCGCCGCGTATCCTCGCGCCGCGTATCCTCGCGCAGGGCCTCTACGAGGGCTTGGAAATTCGACCCGTTGCCGCTCGCCAATACGGCGAGCCTAGCCACGGACCAGCTCTCCCGCCGGGAACAAGGCGATGGCCTTCGCGGCCGCGATCTCGAGGAGGCCCTCGGCCTCCTCGCGCTTGGCGATAACGGCCATCCCGATGCCCATGTTGAAGACCGAGCGCATCTCCTCGTCGCCGATCGCGCCGCCAGTTTGTATCTTCGCGAAGATCGGAGGCGCCGCCCAATCCCAGGAAAAGCTCGCGCTGAGCCCTCGAGGAATGACACGCTCGACGTTGCCGAGGAGGCCCGATCCGGTGATGTGCGCGGCTCCGAGCACCCGCCCCGTGGAGATGAGCTCCAGGAGCTCGCGCACGTAAATCTTGGTCGGGACGAGAAGCTGCTCCCAAGTTGCGCGGTCCTCGGGATCGACGGCCTTGCGCGCGAGGCTGTAGCCGTTCGAGTGGACACCCGTGCTCGGCATCCCGAGCACGACGTCGCCGGCCTCCATGCGGTCGAGCCTGGGAAGCATCTTGTTTTTTTCCACGATTCCCACCGCGAACCCCGCGAGGTCGATGTCGTCGATCCCGTAAACGTCCGGCATCTCCGCCGTCTCGCCGCCCGTGAGCTCGCAGCCTGCCTGCTCGCAACCCGCGACGACGCCTTCGATCACCGCGTGGAGCACGCCGTCGTCGATCTTGCCGCAGGCGATATAATCCAGGAATTGGACCGGCTTGGCGCCGCAAACCACTAGGTCGTTGACGCTCATCGCGACGAGGTCGATGCCGATCGTATCGTAGCGTCGCAGCTTTTTCGCGACCAGGAGCTTGGTGCCTACGCCGTCCGTCGTGGACAGCAGGACCGGCTCGCGGAATCCGCGAAGGTCGAGCGCCGCGCCTCCTGCGAACCCGCCGATCCCCTTCGACACGGCTTTCGAGGGAATGCCCTTTATGAACTCGGCGAACTCGTCGCCCTTGCGGATCGAGACGCCCGCCTTCTCGTAGTTGAGTCCGCTCATGCGTTTTCCTTTGTGCCCGCCTTGAGCGGGAATGGATGATGGCCGTCGAAGCAGGCGCTGCAGAAGCCCTTGCCTTCGTCCAGCGTTCCGAGGAGCCTCTCGACGGGAAGGAATCGAACGGACTCTGCCCCTATTTCCCGCGCGATTCCCTCGGGGTCTAGGCGGTTCGAGATCAACGCGTCCCTATCGGGGATATCGATGCCGTAATAGCAGGGCCATTTGAGCTCGGGCGCCGCAAGGCGCAGGTGCACTTCCTTGGCGCCAGCCTCCCTGAGCAGGCCCACGATGATGCGGCTCGTCGTCCCGCGCACGAGCGAATCGTCGATCATCACGACGCGCTTACCGGCGACGACCTCGGGCACTGCGTGGAGCTTGAGTCGCGCCATGAGCTCCCGCTGGTCCTTGGTCGGCAGGATGAAGCTCCGTCCCGCGTAGTGGCTCCTCGCCAGCCCGAAGTCGAAGGGCAGGCCCGACTTTCGGGCGTAACCGATGGCGGAAATATTGCCGGAGTCCGGTACGGGTATGACGAGGTCGGCGTCGAGGCTCCCGGCGTCCTGCTCGGCGAGGGCCTCCCCGAGGAGGACCCGCGCCGCGTGCACGGAGCGGCCGAATACCTCGGAGTCGGGCCTCGCGAAATAGATGAGTTCGAAGACGCAACGCCGGGACGGCCTTCTCGGCTCGATGAAGAAAGAGCGCTCTCCCTCGTCGTCGAAAACGACGACTTCGCCAGGCTCCACCTCGCGATAATCGGTCGGGGCCAGCGCGTGGAGGGCGCAGGTTTCGGACGCGACATAGGTCGTCCTTCCCGAATAGCCGATATAGAGGGGACGGAAGCCCGAGGGGTCGCGCGCCGCTATTAGGGCGTCCTCGTGCATGACAGCCAGGCTGTACGCGCCTTCGAGGGGCTCGAGGGCCTCGCGCAGGAAGCCCTCCCTATCGCTCTTGCGCGAGCGCGAGAACGCGTGGAGGATCAGCTCCGAGTCCGCCGTGCCCTGGAATATCGAGCCTTCGGCCGTCAGGGCGGCGCGGAGCTCCCCGCCGTTCGAGATGTTGCCGTTGTGCGCAAGCGCGATCCTGCCCTTGTTGCAGTCCACAACGATGGGTTGGGCGTTCTGCACGCTGGAGCCGCCGGCCGTCGAATAGCGGACGTGCCCGATGCCCAGTCGAGAGGGATGCGCCTCGTGCAGGTACTTTCCCAAGACCGGAGCGACCATCCCGAGCTCGCGCTTGGATCGCCATTCGCCGCCCTCGTCCCAGGCGATGCCGCAGGATTCCTGCCCCCGGTGTTGCAGGGAGAAGAGCATATAGAAGAGGATCTTGGGAATGTCGATGGGTTCGGGGGACCGGATTCCCGCCACGCCGCAGAAATGGCCGAGGCTCGGCCGCGATTCGCATTCTACTAAGGCGCTAGGCTCCATGACGGATAGTACCAGGGCCGGCAGCGTAGGGTCAAGCTTGGCGGTCTTCGAGAAGCTCGGGGAGGCGATAGACGTCCTCAACCCCGTCGACGAGGATAGCCCCCATGCCCAGCTCCATCGCTGGGGCGAGGTCTACGTCGAAGCGGTCCCCGATCGAGACGCAGCGTCCTGGTTCGAAGCCGAGCCTGCGGGCCGTCTCGACGAATGGATCGGCGGCGGGCTTGCCGGAGAGCGTGTCGTCCAACCCGACGAGGACCGAGAAGCGGGCTCGCACGCCGAGGGCGTCCAGGCTCCTCTCGCCGATGAGGCGGGGATTATTGGTCGTCAGGGCGAGGTCGTATTCCTGTTCCATAAGGCCGAGGGCGCGATCGAGCCGCGCGTCCCGCTTCAGCCATTTCGATGGATCGATGCACTCCTCGCGCCATTTGACGCTCGTCTGTATCTCAATCCCGAGCGCGGCGAAGAGCCTGCCGAGGCTCGTCTTCCCGAGGCCGGCCGCGGCTCGCTCGGCCCTGAGCGCCGCGATCCTAGCGGCGGCTCCCTCGGCCCCGAGGCCCAGCTCGCGCCCCAGGCGCTCTACGAGGACATCCTCTTGAAAGGCGGCGTAACCGGGATTGGTATAGAGGGTGTTATCCAGGTCGAAAATAAGGGCTGAAGGCTCGGCCCCGAGCGCGACGATCTTCATCGGGACCTACACCGCTCCATGGGGCAGGGGCTCGTCCTCGATCTCGCCCTGATCGCCCTTCGCGACCGGACGAGTATGCGTCGTCGCGGCGCCGTGGGCAGGGAGGTTCGGGTTGCCGTCCCTGGCCATCCTCTCGAGCTGCTTCTTGATCCTCTTGGCGACGAGCTCGCGGTTGTCGAGCATGGAGGACACGGACCTATTATGATGCACGAGGCTGATGATCTGCGCGAAGAGCCCGGTTACATCGGCCTGGATGTACCACTCCTTTTGGAGGAGTTCCTTGTGATGCACCGCATTGGTCCCGATGATTCTGTAGAAGAGCCCCTGCCGATAGGCCGACTCGAATTCCTCGATCGCATTGCCTGAGAAGAGCGGCAAGGAGACCGCGCAGATGATGCGCTCTGCGCCGAGCTCTCGGAGATTCTTCATGCCCTTGATGAGGGTCCCGCCGGTGCCGATCATGTCGTCCGCCATGAAGACGGTCTTTCCCCTCACTTCGCCCAGGAGCTTCATCTCGCTGATATTCGTATCCGAGGCGTTGCGAGTGACCTTGGAATAATCGCGCTCCTTGTAGAGGAGCGCGAGCGGCTTTTGTAGGGCGTTCGCGTAGAACTTATTCCGATCGACGGCCCCGGTATCCGGCGCCAGGACCACGAGATCCTCCTTGGATATGTCGATAATGCCGATTAGCTTCTCGATCACCTGCAGGGACGCATGGAGGTTCTCGAGGTGGAGGTGGTCGAAGCAGTTCTCTATTTCCTTCGAATGGATGTCCAGCGTAATTATTCGCGACACGCCTAGATTCTCTATCATTTGGCCGACGCGCGCGGCAGTGAGGCTCTCGCGGCCCTTTTTCTTGTGTTGCCGGCTATAGGGATAGGCGGGCAGCACAAGGTTCACGCGCTCCGCCCCGGCCTGCACCGCCGCGTCGATGGTCACGAGCAGCGAAAAGATATGGTCGTTCACCGACAGGTGGCGATGAACGCTCCCGTCGTTGAAGGCGATCGGTTGATGGTTCTCGATATCCTGGAAAATATACAGGTCCAAGCCGCGGACCGAGTCGAGGATCTCTGTCTTGACTTCCCCGTTGGGGAAGTAGGTGTGCCTGGCGTTGATCTTGAACCGGGGGGGCCTGTATTGATCGACATTTCCCGGGATATAGAGCAGGCTCGACTGGATATCGTTATCGAAATTGATCTTTCTGGTGACGAGCTCCTGCGATATATGATAACGGGAAGCGAGGGCCAGGCTCTTGCGATCGAACCTTCGCTTGTAGATGCCTGCGAGCCTGCGGATCACTTGGTTTGCGAAGGCTTCGGCGCCGGGGCAAGCCAGGATTCCGAGCTTCGTGGGATCGGAGTAGCTCATGCGGAGTACCTTCTGTCGACGGGGCTTGAAGTGAGGCTAAGCTTTTCGGGCTTCGGATGTCAATGCCCGCCCTCCGCCGCGATGATCCGCGAGCTTTACGACGCACCATCTCCGTGCTATGTTGATCGTTCCGGCGGACCTTCCCGCCGGCAATCGGCACAATAGGAGATCGGCGATGAAACGTACGGTCCTCCGCATGATGGACGAGGCTTCCATAAAATGGGGAGACGCGCCATATGCACTAAAGAAGGGGGCTTCGGACTGGATTCCCGTGTCCTTCTCGGAAGCACGCCAGCGATCGCGGGAATTCGCGGCTTGGCTCGTATCGATGGGCTTCACTAGGGGAGACCGACTCGCCATCCTCGCGGAGGGCAGCCCGGAATGGATACTGGCCGAGAGCGGCGCGCTCTGCGCCGGCTGCGTCTCCGTTCCGCTCTCGATAAAGCTGCTCGCCGAGGAAATCCCGTTTCGCCTCGATCATTCGGAGGCCAAGGCGATAGTCACGACGAAGAACCAGCTCGAGAAGGTCCTCGGCTCCTTCGCTGCGCTGGAAAACCAGGGAATGCTCCTCCTCTACCTCGACGACGACCCGGCCTACGCCCGCGAGACAGCGGCCAGGTGCGGCGTCGGGCCTGAGCGCGTAATCGGCTTCGACGAGGCCAGGACGGCGGGGCGGCGCGACCTGAGCTCCCCGGGATCGAGCCTGCCTTCTCGCCTCGACGCGATCGCCGCGGCGATAGAGGAAGACGATACAGTCACTATCAGCTATACATCGGGAACGACGGGCAATCCCAAGGGCATCATGCTCACCCACCTCAATTACTGGACGAACTGCCACGACGGCGTCGAGCTCTTCAAAATGCCCGACCGCTTTCGCACTCTGCTCATCCTGCCGGTGGACCACTCTTTCGCCCACACCGCCGGCCTCTACGTCGGCCTCATCATCGGCATGTCGATATATTTCGTCGACTCGCGAGGCGGCGGAATAGCGACCCTCCGCAATATCCCGATCAACCTCAAGGAGGCGAGCCCGGACTTCATCATGACGGTGCCCGCGCTTTCGGGCAATTTTATGAAGAAGATAATTTCGGGAATCGAGGAAAAGGGCGGCCTCATCGTGAAGATTTTCAAGGCCGGGATCTCGGCGGGAATCGCCTGGAACGGAGACGGCTGGAACAGTCCCCCCTTCGCCGTCCGCGCCCGTGCCTTCCTCCCCTATATGATCGCGAGGGGCCTCATCTTCAATAAGGTAAAAGCCATGATCTTCGGCAAGAACATCCAGTACTGCGTGGGGGGGGGAGCCCTCCTCGACGTGAAGCAACAGGAATTCTTCGCCGCTTTCGGAGTACCGATCTTCCAAGGCTACGGGCTCACCGAGGCCGCGCCCATCATTTCGGGCAACAGCCCCGCCAAGCACAAGTACGGCACCTCGGGCGCGCTCTGCCCCTCGATAGAATGCCGGATCCTCAAGGAGGACGGAAGCGAGGCAGCCGTCGGGGAGAACGCCGAGATAGTGATCCGCGGCGGCAACGTGATGAAGGGCTACTTCAAGAATCCCGAGGCCAGCGCGGCTGCCCTCAGGGACGGTTGGCTCTATACCGGCGACCTCGCGCACTTCGACGCGGATGGCTTCCTCGTCGTGGTCGGACGCGAGAAAGCCCTCTTAATCGCGGAGGACGGCGAGAAGTACAGTCCCGAGGAGATAGAGGAAGCGGTCACCTTCTCGACGGATATTGTCGACCAGATCATGGTCTGGTGCGAGCAGCGCAAATACGTCACCGCCTTGGTAGCCCTCGATGCAGGGAAGGTGGAACGCCTGATCAAGGACGAGGGCATCGCCGAGGCCTCCGCGCTGTTGGATAGGCTGAAGGACGAGTTCGGCAAGTTCCGCAACGACCCCAAGGCCAAGAAAGTCCAAGCCGCGTGGATGCCAGCGGTCTTCCAGATCGTCCCTGCCTCATTCAGCGATAAGGACGGCACCGTCAATTCTACGATGAAGATCGTCCGCCACCGGATTGCGCAGGTCTATTCCAGCCTCATCGAGTACTCATATTCGCCCGAAGGATCCAAGACGATCAACGATCGGAACCTCGCCACGCTTCGCGAGCTGTTCAAGCTGAGATGAAAGCGCCGCCGGGCTGGGTAGGGAGCGTCCTCAACCCCTTAGCTATCGGAAGCCGCTAGATATTCTTGGAATATACCGCAATATCGCCCCGAGGCGTCCAGCCGACGGCGCGCCAAAATGCGGCTCCGGCCTCGTTGTCGGCCAGAACGAAGAGATGGCATTTCCTTACCCCGGCCGCGGCCAGGGCTCCGAGGCTAGCTTCGGCTAGGACTCTGCCAAGGCCTCGCCCGCGAAACGTCGGATCGACCGCGACATGATAAAGATAGCCACGCCTGCCGTCGCTCCCGCAGAGCGAAGTCCCGATCAGGCTAGCCTCCGACCAGGCCGCGAAGGATAGGCCTGGGTTCCTCTCGATGAAGGCGGAAAGGGGCAGCCTCTCGTCGGCGGAGGAAAGGCCGACGCCCGGGCAGCGCCTCCATAGCGCAATAGCCTCATCATAGTCGGAGAGACCGAAGGCTCGAATCTCGATCCCCTCGATCCCATTCATGCCAACGCTCATTTCCTCTCCACTATCAGCCGATTGGACTCGAGGCGCGAAGTCACCAATCCTCGGTCGGCCAACCATGAGACATATGAACGCACGGTAGATCCCAATAGCGCGTACTGGGTGTGGTTTAGCTCGATGCCGTAGCTCCAGGCCAGGCGCGCCATAAGGGTCTCGGGGGCCGATGCCTCCGAGCATAGCTCGAGGATCCGTTCTCCGACCTCGAGTATTTTTGCCTTATTCGCTGCGACCAATGCACCAGCTTCCCGCGTCGGCTCGGCATGGCTCGGTACTATCCAGTCCGCGTCTATGCCTGCCACGGCGTCGAGCGTCGCAAGGTGGGCGGCCACGTCGTAGACAAAATAGTAGCTGTACTTCTGGAGGATCTCGGGACTGGCGACTGCGTCCGCGGCGAAGAACACCCTGTCAGGAGTCATGAAGCCGATCATCCCCATATAATGCCCTGGCAGGGGGAGAGCGTCGATGCCCGCGTCCGGAACGGCGCAGGGCGCCTCCAGGAGATCCGTCACGCGGGAGCTCTTGGCGACGAGGAATTTATTCCGCAACGGAGGCAGGGGAAACCCGCCCCACAGGAAGCTCGGCTCGAGGGCGGGATTTTCTATGAACGCCGCCTCGATCCGCTGCGCCGCGATCCGGCAATTCGTCCGAGACTGGATGAAGGCATTGCCTCCGCAGTGATCCGCGTTCGAATGGGTATTCGCGATGCAGGAGACGGAGAGGCTCGCCGTTTCGCAGGCGCGCAGCATCCTTCTGCCTGCGTCATCGTCGTTCCCGGTATCTATCAGGATCGCTCGGCCGCCGCCCGGCGCGAAGACGCCGACATTGGTCGGGCCGCGCGCGACATAGGTAGATCCAGCCAGAAGGGTGAGCTCGAGGCTAGGCATTTCAATGCCCCCATCGGCGAAGCATTTTCGTCCCGGCTTACTCCGGCTTATCCGCGCTCGAGCCTTCCTCGGCCGCGGAGCCATCCGAGGTCGCGTCCTGATCCTCGGCGTCTTCGCCCTCGACCCCTTCGCCTTCGACCCCTTCGCCTTCTGGGTGGCTCTTTAACTCCGCATGGCGGAGCTTCTTTTCTTCTTTCTTTTTCTTTTTCTCGAGCTCTTTCCGGCGCTTTTCGCTGCTGTATTGGTTGGGTCGCATTTTTTCTCCTCGGGACGCCTTACAACGACGCCTTGGATCGATAATAGCACGAATCGGCACCCGGCGCTAAGGTGCTCCGCCATCTGCCGAGCGGAGGAAAAGAATGCGCCCTATTTAATATATGCTCTCGCTGCCGTAACGGCTTTCGCCCAGGAATCGAGCAGGCGCCTCCGTTTCCCTTCGGCCATACCGGGCGAGAATTCCCGCTTCTTTCGCCAATTGCCCTCGACCTCGGCCAGCGATTCCCAGTAGCCCGTGGCGAGCCCCGCAAGATAGGCGGCGCCTAAAGCGGTCGTCTCGCTTACTTCGGGAAGGATCACCCGGCGATTCAGGACGTCCGCCTGGAATTGCATTAGGAAATTGTTCGCGGACGCGCCGCCGTCCGCCTTGATGCATGGGATGTCGGCTCCGAAATCCTTCTCCATGGCATCGAGCAGGTCCTTGGATTGGTATGCGATAGACTCGAGGGCGGCTCGCACGAAATGCGCCTTGGTCGTTCCGCGCGTGATGCCGACCACGGTACCCCGCGCGTCGGCATCCCAATAGGGCGCGCCCATCCCGACGAAGGCGGGCACGAGGAACACTTCCCCGGAATCATCGACCGAGCGGGCAAGCGCCTCGCTCTCGGCAGAGTCGCCGATCATGCCCATTTGGTCGCGGAGCCATTGGATCACAGCCCCCCCGATGAAGACGGACCCCTCGAGGGCGTAGGTGTAGCCCTTCCCGAGATCCCATGCAACGGTCGTCAGTAGGCCGTGGCGCGAAGCGACGGGTGTCTTCCCCGTGTTCATCAGCGTGAAACAGCCAGTGCCATAGGTGTTCTTCGCCGCGCCCGGCTCGAAGCAGGCATGCCCGAAGAGGGCGGCTTGCTGATCTCCGGCGCAACCCGCGACGGGTATCTCGGCCCCGAGGAATTCCTTCCTGGCGAGGCCGAAGACCCCAGAGCTCGGCACTACGCGCGGCAGGATCGCGGCGGGAATCTTGAATAGCTTGAGGAGCTCCTCGTCCCATTCGCCCTTTTTTATATTGAAGAGCAGCGTCCTGCTCGCGTTCGTCGGGTCGGTAAGGTGGGCTCCGGTAAGTTTGTAGATCAGCCACGAATCGACCGTACCGAACAGGACCTCGCCTTTCTCAGCGCGCGAGCGAAGCCCCGGGACCTGGTCGAAGAGCCACATCAGCTTGGTGCCTGAAAAATAAGGGTCGATCACTAGCCCGGTTTTCTCTCGCACCAGGTCCGCAAGCCCAAGGGCGCGCAATTCGTCGCAGATATCCGACGAACGTCGACATTGCCAAACGATGGCGTTGTAGACCGGCCTGCCGGTAGCTTTATCCCATACGACGATCGTCTCGCGTTGGTTCGCGATGCCCATGGCCGCTACTTGATCGCTTTCGATTTGGGCGGATTCCATGGCCCCCCTCGCCGCCGCGAGTTGGGTAGACCAAATCTCTTCGGGGTCGTGTTCCACCCATCCGGGTTTCGGGAATATCTGGCTGAAGGCTATCTGATTCTGACCGATTACCACGCCCGACTTGTTGAATAGGATCGCTCGCGACGAGGTCGTGCCTTGATCCAGCGCCAGGATATATCGCTCTTTCATGGGCCCGATTATACGCCCGTTTTCCCCGTAAGTAAAACGCGGCCATTCGTCGCCTCAGATCGTCTTGCGCAGACTGACGGAAAGGCCGAGCCTGATCCGCGCGATCGCGTCATTCCCGAAGTCCGCGCTTCCGCTCGATACGTATCGATTATAGACGAGCTCTCCGGCAAGGCCGCAATCCATCCCAGCGACGCGAAATCGGAATAGCGTGTACTCGATGCCGGCGGTCGCGAAGAAGCCTCCCGATGCCTCATACGGGCGGGTACCGTCCAGGTTCGGCGAACCCAGTGTGACGGCCGGGCCAGCGTATATCTTCAGGTGCCTATCCAGGCCGAGGGCGAGGACGGCGGGCAGACGAAAGTCGCCGAGAGTACCGTCGTATTCTGGCCTTAGCTCGATTCCCGACTCGACGCCGAATATCCGATATGCGACACCTACGGAGCCTCGAATCCCGCGTAGGAAATCCCTCGCTCCGATGCTTACCCCAAGGGAGCCCGAGAAAACAAGCCCCAGATATTCGGCCGGGGGCACGATCCTCCCTGCCCCGGCGTATGCTTTGGCCCAATAGCTTTCCGAGAGCGCCGACTCGATGACCCCGCGGGTCGGTCCGTCAGAAGCCGCATGGATGAATTTGCCCTCTCCCATGTAAATGCCGACATGCGCAAGGGGTCCCGTCGTGTTGAAAAACAGTAGGTCTCCGGGCTGGAGCTTCCCCTTGTCGATAGGCTCGCGGAAAGCGAATTGCTCGCGCGCCGTCCTGGGAAGCTCAACCCCTACAGATTGCAGGAAGACGCGATAGACGAGGCCTGAACAGTCGAAACCATTGGGGTTGATTCCGCCATAAAGATACGGGACGCCTTCATATGAAAGCGCGGTATCTACGATCCTTTCCCTAGCCTTCTTCGGCGCTGCTGTCGGGACCGGAGCCTCGGCCGCGGAATAGGTCGCGCATGCGATGAGTGCTATGATCCCGAGAGCGCGCCGAATAGGCTTCATAGGCTCATAGTATATCCCCAAAAGAAGCGCCGCGAAGCCCTTGAACATTAGCCGCCGATTGCCGATAGTTACAAAGTCGACCCGAGCGCGTCGCGCGAGGAAGGCACCGCCGATTTATCCCCACTTGCGGGCGGTTTAAAAATCCATGCTAAAAGGAGGCACGTATGCCTGCCCTTCCCGAACATCGAGTCAAGGACCTCTCCCTCGCCGAATGGGGCCGAAGTGAAATCGAGCTCGCCGAACGGGAGATGCCCGGGCTCATGGCCCTCAGGGCTAAGCATAAATCATCCAGCCCCCTGGCCGGAGCCCGGATAACTGGCAGCCTGCACATGACGCTGCAGACGGCCGTACTCATAGAGACGCTTGTCGACCTCGGCGCCGACTTGCGCTGGTCGAGCTGCAATATCTTCTCCACGCAGGACCATGCCGCCGCGGCGATAGTAGTAGGCAGGAACGGCAGCCCAACCTCTCCGAAGGGCATACCTGTCTTCGCCTGGAAGGCCGAGACTCTCGATGAGTATTGGGAGCTCCTGGACCTTTCCCTCTCCTTCCCGGGAAAGGCTGGAGAGCCTTGCCGAGGCCCGGACCTCATCGTGGATGACGGGGGCGACGCGACCCTGATGTTCCACTTGGGATACCAGGCTGAGAAAGACCCCACACTCCTGGACCGTCCTTCGACTAGCGAGGACGAGGCCGCCCTCATAAAGCGCCTCAAGGCAATCCGTGATGCCGATCCTACTCGTTGGTCGCGAGCGGCCGCCTATCTTAAGGGCGTCTCCGAAGAAACGACGACGGGCGTACACCGCCTTTATCGGATGGCTAAGGAGGGAAGCCTCCTGATCCCGGCGATAAACGTCAACGATTCGGTCACCAAGAGCAAGTTCGACAATCTCTACGGCTGCCGCGAGTCCCTGCTGGATGGGATCAAGCGCGCCACCGGCGTCATGATCGCGGGAAAGGTCGCTGTAGTCTGCGGCTTTGGCGATGTTGGCAAGGGCTGCGCGCAAAGCCTTCGCGGCATGGGCGCTCGCGTGGTGATTTCCGAGATCGACCCTATCTGCGCCCTACAGGCGGCGATGGAAGGCTATTCGGTGGAGCCTCTCGAGGAACGACTCGCCGAAGCGGACATCTACGTAACAGCGACAGGCTGCGTAGACGTCATCAGGGCAGAGCACCTTAGCAAGATGAAGGATGGCGCGATTGTCTGCAATATCGGCCATTTCGATCACGAGATCGATGTCGCGGGGCTAAAGAAGGTACCGGGAATCAAGCGCCTCAACGTCAAGCCGCAGGTCGATCGTTGGGTATTCCCGGACGGTCATGAGATCATCCTCTTGGCCGAGGGCAGGCTCGTCAACCTTGGGTGCGCCCAAGGCCATCCCTCTTTCGTAATGTCGGCGAGCTTTACCAATCAAGTCCTGGCTCAGATCGAGCTCTGGGCTAACCGCGCAAAGGCCGCGCCTGGAGTGCGGGTCCTCCCGCGCCAGCTTGACGAGGAAGTCGCGAGGCTTCACCTAGGAAAGCTCGGCGCGAGAATCGGGAAACTTACCAAGGATCAGGCTGATTACCTTGGCCTGAAAATCGAAGGCCCCTACAAGGGCGACAGCTACAGATACTGAAAGGACGGCTTATGCACTCTACCAGATACTTATTCACCTCGGAGTCAGTCGGCGAAGGTCACCCCGATAAGGTCTGCGATCAAGTTTCCGACGCCGTCCTTGACGCCTGCCTCGCGGATGATCCGGAAAGTCATGTCGCCTGCGAGTGCTATGCCACGACCGGCATGATCCTTGTCGGAGGAGAGATCACGACGTCTACATATGTAGACATACAGCAGCTCGCACGCGATGTCATATATGAAATCGGCTATACAAATCCGGATTATGGAATCGATTACGAATCGATGGCTGTGCTTAACGTTATCCATGCCCAGTCCCCCGACATAAACCAAGGCGTGATAGGGAAAGGCCTCAAGGAGTTCGCTGGCAGGCAAGGCGCGGGGGATCAGGGCCTTATGTTCGGTTTTGCCTGCGCGGAGACGCCGGAACTCATGCCGGCGCCTCTCATGTTCGCCCACAAGATACTCCTTCGCGCGGCCCACCTTCGCAAAGCGAAAGAAATTCCCTGGCTGCGCCCGGACGCGAAGAGCCAGGTGACCCTCGAATACGAAGGTCACAAACCGATACGCATCGACACGGTCGTCGTGTCACACCAGCACGACCCCGATATTTCCTACGAGACAATCCGGGAATCAGTGATAGAGGAAATAATCAGGCCTATTCTCGAACCTACCGGCCTACTCGGAAATAATACGAAATTCTTCATCAATCCCACCGGCCGCTTCGTCATTGGAGGACCCGCAGGCGACACGGGGCTGACTGGGCGCAAAATCATCGTGGATACATATGGCGGTATGGGCAGGCATGGTGGCGGCGCCTTTTCGGGAAAGGACCCGTCGAAGGTCGACCGCTCCGCTGCCTATGTCGCTCGCTATGTCGCAAAAAACATCGTCGCCGCGGGCCTCGCTGAGCGCTGCGAGATCCAACTCGCCTATGCGATAGGCGTACCCGACCCTGTATCGATCATGGTAGAAACCTTCGGCACCGGAAAGATTCCGGATACGCGCATTGCCGATGCCGTTCGAACGGTTTTCGCCCTTGACCCCGCCGGAATAATCGCGACTCTAGACCTAAAAAGACCCATTTTCCAGAAGACGGCCTCGTATGGGCATTTCGGGCGAGATGGGTTCTCGTGGGAGAAGACCGATAAAATTGATGCGCTAAATAAGGCCCTCAGATAGTATCGATGCTGTACTAAGTATCTTTATGTATACACGAGCAAGTAGGTGTTTCTATATATATGCCCGACTATTTAGCTCCGCCTAGTAACCCAAACTCCTACATCCCACTGACCTACCCGAAAATTTCACACGCGCCCTGTACAAGATTGCACCATATAAGGGTTGCGCGCATGGCTGTCGTTATTGCGATGGACGGGCTGAACGTTATTATTTCGAAGGGGATTTCGAGCGAGACATAGAGCTACGACTTACTATACCTACCAGACTAGCCTTGGAATTACCGACTGTACGTGAGCTTGGAATCATATCTTTTGGGTCGGGCGTCACCGACCCCTACCAACCTCTCGAGAAAGAACATTGCATCACTGGCCACTGCGCCCAGCTTCTTGCCGATTCGCAACCGCCGCTTCCCGCCCTTGTAATGACGAAATCTGTTCTCGCGTTACGCGACTTGCCTATTTGGCGAAGAGTAAACGAGCGGGCTGGCTTCATTCTTTTAGTATCCCTGACGAGTCTCGACGAAGACCTACGAAAAATTATGGAACCCGGGGCTTCAAGTTTCGCTTCGCGTCTATCAATGCTTAAAACATTTAAAGAAGCAGGATGTACAGTTGGCGTCCTTGCAATGCCATTCCTGCCTGGACTTTCTGATGACGACGACTCAATACGCAAGCTATATACCGCATGTTCCGATTCAGGTGTCGACTACGTGATGCCAGGTGGCCTTACCTTAAGGCCGGGCCGCCAAAAAGACTTCTACATGAAGGCTCTTGCCGCAGTCCGTCCCGATCTAGTCGAGGCTACTCTTCGTTTATTCTGTGAAAACCGCAATTCAGGCGCTGCTCTCTCGACAATGACCCGCGCATTTACTAAAAGACTCTCGATAATTGGCCGTGAATTCAGAATGCCCTGGTTATTGCCACATAAGGCATTCGCGACTATCTTGCCACCGCATGACATGCTAAGAGTCCTGTATCGCGATATGCTTGAGCTTTACAACGAAAAAGGAATAGAAACGACTGCGCTAAGGGTGAGTGCTGAAGCCTATGATACATGGCTCCTTTCTTTACGCCGCTATTTCAGGCGAAGACGAAACTTGAACAAAAACTGGCTCCACGAGCGCTTCGAAGAGGCGGCTCACGATGGAGAGTTGGTAGAAGTTTTGCATAACTCGCGATTGTCTAAATTCACAGCTGCGGTCATCCAAGACGATGCTCGATTGAATTACCTAACCCTAAAGCTTGAGTAAATATCCCATTGTGTTCCACGTGGAACAAATCTGGTCTATAAGTAAAAATAGCCCAGGGAGTGTTCCACGTGGAACACTCCCTGGGCCTAGCTCTTCATCTGGGTTCTATTCCTCGGTTTCTTTTGTAGATGAAACGCTTTCATCGCCCTCGTCTCGACCTTCAGCAGGGCTTTCATCAGTTTCGATAGCTTTGCCTGCATCCTCAGCTAATGCTTCCGCTTCATCCTCTCGAGCGATCTTGTCGAGACCGATAACGAAATCCGGTCGATCGATATTTAGGACCCGGACACCCTTCGCACCCTTTCCCTGGACACTGACGGTCGAGGCAGGCAGCTTAAGCGTCTTGCCCTGTGAGGTAATGACGACTACATCGTCAGAATCTAGCACAGTTATCGCACCCACGATTTCACCGGTCTTTTCTTCAGGGGAGTAGATCATTTGGCCGTGTGTTGCGCGTCCATGCGCGTTGAAGTTGTCGAATTCAACGCGCTTACCATATCCGTATTCAGTTAGGACAAGCATCTTGTGCTCCTGTGAAACGCGGAGCATAGCCGTCAATTCATCGGCGTTCTCGAGCTTAATACCACAGACGCCCCTGGAAGCGCGGCCCATGGCCCGCACATCCTCTTCAGTCATTCGCAAGGCCTGGCCCTTCCGAGTGATGAGTACTACCTCATCCTTACCCCTGGTCAGGCAAGCGGAGACGAGCCTATCGCCCTCGTCCAGGTTAATAGCGATAATACCCCGCGTTTTCGCATTGACGAAGTCATTGGTAGCGACCTTCTTCACTACCCCACGGAGGGTGCCCATCAGCAAATATTCGGTCTCGGAGAAATCCGAGAAGTCGACTACGGCGGTTATCTCCTCATTGGGAGAGATCGCGAGAAGACCTTTTATATGAGCCCCGCGAGCCGCCCTCGACGCTTCAGGTATCTCATGGACCTTTAGCCAATAAGCCTTGCCCTCGCTTGAAATAAACAGTAAGTAGTCGTGCGTGGTCGCGACGAAGAGTTGCTCGACATAATCGTCTTCAATAAGCGTCGCCGAATTTGATCCCTTCCCGCCTCTACCTTGGCTCCTGTACGCGCTGACGGGTACCCGTTTTACATACCCTTTATTTGAGATGAGTATTACCATCTCCTCGCGCTTTATTAAGTCCTCAATATTAATCTGCTCGACTTCATCGGCCACAATCTCAGTTCGGCGCCTATCTCCGTATTTTTCAGCTATCGCAAGAGTCTCGGTTTTTACAAGCTCGCGTATCCTCGTCTCGCTAGCAAGGAGTTCCTTTAGAAAGGCGATACGCGCCTCTATTTCAGTTAGCTCGGCTTGAAGCTTAGTCGTCTCGAGGCTAGTGAGACGGGCAAGGCGCATATCAAGGATAGCTTGAGATTGAATCGCATCGAGACCGAAACGAGACTCCAGGCGCTGCTTCGCGCTCTCAGTATCCTTGCTTGACTTTATTATTTGAACGACTTCGTCAATATTCTGGAGCGCAATGACTAGACCGCGGAGGATATGCGCTTTTTCCTCAGCTTTGCGTAATTCGAAGCGAGATCTGCGAGTTACGACCTCGACCCGATGCGCCACAAAGCAGCCGATAAGATCCCGAAGGCCCATGCATTTGGGGCGTCCATTGTCGATAACCATATTGATAACGCCGAAGCTAGTCTGAAGCGGCGTATGAGCGAACAATCGATTGAGGACGAGCTTTGGAATCGCGCCTTTCTTGAGCTCGAGGACGATCCGCATGCCCTCGCGGTCGGACTCGTCGCGTAGGTCGGAAACGCCATCAAGGACCTTGTCCCTGACCAGATCGGCAATACGCGTAATTAGGGTAGTCTTGTTCACCGCATATGGAATTTCAATGAAGACAATCTGCTCACGCCCGGCCTTCATCGTCTCGATGATGAATTTACCTCGAACAATGAGCTTACCGCGACCGGTGACGTAGGCTTCGCGGACGCCTCTGCGTCCAAAAATGATGCCGCCTGTCGGGAAATCAGGGCCAGTCACGTGCTTCATGAGTTCGTCGACGGTAATCTCGGGGTTGTCTATGAATGCTGCGATGGCCGAGCCGATCTCGGTGAGATTGTGCGGCGCCATATTGGTGGCCATGCCGACCGCGATACCAGAGGAGCCATTGACCAGGAGATTCGGTAATGCCGAAGGCAAGACCGAAGGTTCTTTCAGGGATTCGTCGTAGTTGGGGACGAAGTCCACGGTCTCTTTATCAAGATCGACGAGCATCTCCGCTCCGACCTTGGCAAGCTTAGCCTCGGTATATCGGCTCGCCGCGGGAGGGTCGCCGTCAACCGAGCCGAAGTTGCCCTGGCCTTGCACCAGGGGATACCGAAGGGAAAAATCCTGGGCCATGCGGACCAAGGCGTCGTATAGGGATAGGTCGCCGTGCGGATGGTACTTCCCCATTGCGTCGCCGGTGATGCGGGCACTCTTCTTTGTAGCCGCATTAGGCTGAAGACCAAGCTCGGACATAGCGAATAGAAGGCGACGGTGAACCGGCTTTAGTCCATCGCGAACATCGGGTAGCGCCCGCGCCACGATGACGGACATCGCGTAGTTTAGGTAAGCGGTCTTGACCTCTTCCTCAATGGGGACTTGGAAGACTTTGCCTGTTATCTCTGCCATGAGGCGCGTTCCTTATACATCGAGGTTGGAGACGTATACGGCGTTCTCCTCGATGAACTGCCGGCGAGGCTCGACCTGCTCGCCCATAAGAGTCGTGAAAACATCCTCGGCCTGTACAGCGTCTTCCATAGTAATGCGTGTGATATTCCGCCGAGCGGGATCCATGGTCGTTTCCCAGAGTTGCTCAGGATTCATCTCGCCGAGACCTTTATAGCGCTGTATGGCGATCTTCTCGGGATCCTTGCCGCTGCCAGCGAGGATTTTATCCTTCTCCGCGTCATCGTAGGCGTAGAAGATCTGCTTATCATAGGTAACTTTATATAAGGGGGGCATTGCGATGTAAACATAGCCCTTCTCGAGCAGAGCAGTCATATAGCGAAAGAAAAAGGTTAGGAGCAGGGTCCTGATATGCGATCCATCGACGTCGGCATCAGCCATGATGATGACCTTGTGATATCGCAGCTTCTCGACATCGAATTCGGTTCCTATGCCGGCTCCTAGGCTCTGAATTATCGGTTGCAGTTTGTCGTTGCCGATGATCTTTTCGATGCGCGTCTTCTCGACGTTGAGCATCTTGCCCCAAAGAGGCAGGATGGCTTGGCAACTACGGTCTCGGCCCATTTTAGCGGAACCGCCGGCCGAATCGCCCTCTACGATATATATCTCGCACTTGGTCGGGTCTTTTTCTTGGCAATCTGCTAGCTTGCCGGGCAGGCCCGCGCTTTCGAGGAAGGACTTTCGCCTGGTTAGCTCGCGGGCTTGGCGCGCGGCGATCCTTGCCTTGGCCGCCAAGACGGTCTTCTCGATCACCGCCGCGGCTATCTCCGGATTGCTTTCGAAAATGAAGGAGAGCTGTTCTGAGCAAAAGCCGTCTACGATGCCCTTGACCTCAGAATTGCCGAGTTTGCCCTTCGTCTGGCCCTCGAACTGAGGGTCCATGACTTTAACGGACAGGATAGCAGTGAGTCCCTCTCGAACGTCATCGCCTGATAGCGCATCGTCGAGCTTTTTGGCGAGCTTGGACTTCTTAAACGCGTCGTTGATCGCCTTCGTCAGGGCCGACCTGAATCCAATGAGGTGGGTGCCGCCTTCGCGCGTGTTGATTCCGTTTACGAACGCGAACATCGTCTCGTTGAACCCATCGTTATACTGGAGCCCCACCTCGATCTCGACATCGTCGCGCACGCCGGTAAAATAGACGGGATCCTTATGGAGGACGGTTTTATTCTTATTGAGGTACTCGACGAATTGTTGCAGGCCGCCATCGAACTTGAATTCGAAGGTTCGGGGCGTAGATAGCCTCTCATCGGTTAGGATGATGCGGACGCCCTTATTAAGGAAGGCAAGCTCTCGAAGGCGATTGGATAGGACGTCGAATGAATAGACCGTTTCCTCGAAAATGGAGGTATCGGCCTGGAATCTAATCGTCGTTCCGCGCTTTCCCGTTGGGCCGACGAGCTTAACATCCTCTTCGGGGATGCCGGTCAAGTATTTCTGATAGTATTCATTGCCATCGATGTATACGAAGGCCTCGCACCAGGAGGAAAGCGCGTTGACTACGGATACTCCTACGCCATGGAGGCCGCCTGAGACCTTATAATTCTGCTTATCGAATTTGCCGCCCGCATGAAGCTTCGTCATGACAAGCTCGAGGGCCGAAACGCCCTCTTCCGGATGAATCCCTACGGGAATGCCCCGTCCGTTATCCTCGACTCGAACGATATCGTTCTTCTCAAGTACGACGAAAACGTCGGTACAGTATCCCGCGAGGGCTTCGTCGATTGAGTTATCGACAACTTCGTATACGAGATGGTGTAGTCCGTCGATGCCGGTAGAGCCGATATACATGCCGGGCCGCTTACGGACCGCCTCGAGCCCTTTGAGCACTTGAATGCTATTCGCAGAATAGGTTGATTCCATAACCGACCCGGTGGAAAAGGTGGAAGGCGGGGGCAAATCATTATAAAAGGCTTGCCGCCCCGAGCATTCGGAGTATACTCGGAACGACTAATAAAGTAAAGGCGAGCGCACTATGGATTCTATATGCTAGTGAACCTTGGAAGCCTGTGGAAAACCTGTTCGTATATATGCTTTTTCTTGTACAGAAACAAAAAGAGCGCCATACAATAAGAGATTGTAATTTGTACATCGAATGTATTACTTCTTTAATTGTCGTTCTAGCTTGGAAATAGACCTAGATACTATATATAGATTGGGTGAAAACTTAGCGTATTAGAGAATTTATACTATTCGATGAGCCTTGTGAGTTTTTTTTAGATATTGATGTTCTGTGGATATCCTGTGTATACAGAGTGCCTTCGTACGAGGTGTTCGATGGGCAGCTGGAACTATAGTGTCTTTTGGGATGAAGCAATAAACCAAGCCAAGAGCGAGCTTGGCGATCACGAATTCGCAATGTGGTTCAATATTCAATACGACTCATCCACGGAAAATTCAATTGCCATCCGCGTCCCCTCGAGCTTCTACAGGGATCAGCTTGTACGGCAATACCAGAAATACATCGAAGATAAACTCTTCGACCTAATGGGAAAACGAATCGGCATAGAATTCATCGTAGTCAAGCCTACGCCCGTAGATGCCCCGGTTGCACTTCTGGCAAGCGAAGAAGAAAAGCAAATACACGAAACTCGACCTCGCGCGAAAGATAAAGACAGCCCGCAAAAGGACAGGGGTAAACATCCCCAGCTTCGAACGGACTACACTTTCGAAAACTTCGTCATCGGGGATAATAACGGATTCGCGTCGAACGCCGCGCTTGCGATATCTAAGAATCCAGGAACCTCATATAATCCTTTCTTGATTTATGGCGGCGTAGGCCTGGGCAAGACCCACTTGATGCAGTCAATTGGAAACAGGGTTTGGGTAGAGAGCCCGAAGATGAAGGTCATCTGCATAACCGCTGAAGAGTTCACGAATGAATTCATACAGTCGATACACGATAAGACAACCCAGAATTTTAAGAATAAGTACCGATATGTCGACGTCCTATTGATTGACGATATCCATTTCCTCCAAAATAAACTCGGTAGCCAAGAGGAACTCTTCCATACCTTCAATGCTCTGTATGACGGGAACAAGCAAATGGTTTTCACCTGCGACCGCCCTGTCTCGGAGCTAAAGAATTTATCTGACAGGCTTCGCAGCCGTTTCGAGCGCGGCCTCAACGTCGACCTCCAGCCACCGAACTTCGAAACCCGAAGCGCGATCCTGAAAAAAAAGATAGAAGCAGGGCGCATCTCTGTTCCTGATGAGGTGATAGAGATAATCGCAAAGAATATCTCGACAAACGTGAGGGACCTCGAGGCTGCGCTTACGAAGCTCATCGCCTACTCAGAGCTTGTCCATAAGGATATTACCCTCGAGATAGCCCAAAACCAGCTAAAGGATGTATTCAGCCAGTCAAAGCACGGGAACGTAACAATAGACAATATCCTACGCGTCGTAGCCGATTACTACAAACTCTCTTACAACGATTTAAAAGGGAAAAAACGAACAAAGAATATCGCTTTCCCTCGACAAGTCGCGATGTATATCGCCAGGGATATAACCGAGTATTCGACGACAGAACTAGGATTCGAATTCGGCGGTCGGGATCATACAACAGTGATGCATGCGTGCCAAAAAATAGAGGAACGACTAAAGCTCGATCCAAACCTCGAGTCTACCATTCAAGCCCTCGTACGAACAATAAAAGAATACAGCTCTAAACCATGAAGCGAATACTATACCTATCTCCTGTGGATAATCCTTGTCCACCTGTGCATAAGTAGAGACCCTGTGTGCTTGTGGACAGAATGTGCATAGAGGATAATACTTATCCACAGGCAGTATTTATATATATATAATTAAATTACTTGTATTATACACAATAAGTTTGCCCTTATTATTATTGTTACTGTTTATATAAAACTAGTGTATATAGTATCAGAAGAAAGAAACATGCTACATTATCGATGAGGGGGGCACCATGAAATTTACCTGCGAAAAAAATTCCTTTGCTCGTGAAATATCCTTTGCCCAAGAAATCATAGCTTCTAAAAACTCCCTGTCAATAATGTCAAATGTCCTGCTAGAAGCTGCTGAAGGTTCTCTATCCCTTAAAGCCACCGATATTAAAGTGAGCTTCGAGACTGTCATCCCCGTGGACACGATGGAATCTGGAGCCGTTACCGTATTCTGCGACAAGCTGTCCGGTATTCTTGCAACAATTCCCGAAGGAGATATTTCTATAGAGCAGGATGATTCAAAAGTCATCGTCAAACCAACCTTTAAAAAGGTACGGTTTCAGCTAAAGACGATATCGAGTGAGAAATTTCCCGAACTGCCCGTGGCTAACGACGAGGCTTTCTTCGCCATACCTTCCAAGAGCTTCAAGGAAATGATTTCCCAGACGATCTTCGCGGTTTCTGACGACGAGACTAGATACTTCATGAACGGTGTATTTATCGAAAAGGTCCCTGGAGGACTGGTTCTCGTAGCTACGGATGGACGTAGGCTTTCATACGTCAAGAAAGACTTCGACGCTAATATACCTGATTTCAAGGGAGTCATCGTGCCTCCCAAGGTGCTTGGCCTGGTTCTAAAGAGAGCGCCCGACGAGGGAATGATAGAAATAGCAGTCACGGAAAAAAGTATTTTCTTCCGTTTCGGTTCCTATCGAATATCCTCGGTGTTGATCGAAGGGCAGTTCCCGAACTACCAGAAAGTCATTCCCGAAAGCCAGAAAAACAGAATCACATTGAAGCGCTCGGATCTACTTGATGCCATGAAGAGAGTCGCAATATTCGTAGAACAGAAATCGAGACGAACATTTTTTGCCATATCTAACGGATTGATTGTCATATCCTCGGAGGAAAGCGACCTCGGTACGGCGAGGGAAGAGTTCGCCTGCGACTACACGGGACCAGAAGCCACCATCGCGCTCAACTACAAATACGTCGAGGATCCCCTAAAAGTAATGGATTCGGAAAATATAAATATAGAATTCACCGAGCCTAACCGCGCGATAACGGTTTCGCCCGAACCCGGAGAGGACTACTTCCACGTCGTCATGCCGATGCAGATCGAGTAGACCCTTGGGGGCGGATTGTGCCCTTCGATCGAATTAGGCTTTCCTCTTTCCGCAACCTGGAGGACGCCGAGGTATTGACGCAGGCCGATCGCGTCTTCCTGATCGGCGAGAACGGACAAGGAAAGACAAATTTCCTAGAGGCGCTATATTACCTCTCTTACGGCAACTCATTTCGCGGGTCTGTCGACGCCGAGGCGCCGAGGCGGGGCTCCGCGGCTTTTTCTTTGCTCGGAGAAGTGCGTGCCCCCGGTTCCGCGGATATGCCGCACGAAAGCATCCGCGTAAGCTATGAGAGCAGGATAAAAGAAATAAAAAGAAACGAGAAGCCCGTCCGCGATCGAAAGGAATTGGTCGAGCTCAATCCCGCCGTCGTTTTTTGCCATGAAGACTTCTCGTTTGCGGCCGGGGAACCGGAGCGGCGGCGCTTCTTCTTCGATCAATCCGCAGGCCTCGTCTCCGCCGCGTATATCGATAACCTCAGGGAGTACAAACGGATACTGAGGCAACGAAATAGCGCGCTCAAGGAAACCCGGCACGATCTCCTGCCATTCCTAGACATGCAGATCGCAGGAAAAGGCATCGAGCTCATGGATGAACGGAGTCGTCTTCTAGCCGAATTCGACGGCCGGTTCGCTCTCAGCTTCGAAGCAGTATCCCTTCTCGGTGCCGAGGTACGCATCCGCTATCGGCCTAGCTGGCCTTCGGATCTAGGCATCGAAGGAATTCTCGAGCGCCTGGGTTCAAGGCGCAACGAGGAATTCGCCCTCGGAACGAGTCTTTCGGGACCGCATCGAGACAGATGGAACTTCACATCCGAAGGGACGGATTTCGCCGCAACCGCGTCCACAGGGCAATTGCGCCTACTCTCCCTGACCCTTCGGATGGTTCAGGCCGAATACTACACTACCGCGACCGGGCGACTGCCGGTGCTGCTACTCGATGACGTGCTTCTCGAGCTGGATCGGGGAAAGCGAAAACGCTTCCTAGACCTTCTCCCACCATCGGGCCAATCCTTCTTTACTTTCCTCCCTGGAGAATCCTGGGAGGATTACCAAACCGGGTCCACCCTGGTCTATGAGGTGCGCAATGGGCGATTCGAGGATTAAGGACGTCTCCGCGCTGCTCGCCTCTTTCTTCAACGAGGATAAGCGGCGAAGCGGAGAGCGCTTTTCGGATTTTTTCTCCTCCTGGCCCTCATTCGTAGGCCCGCGCCTGGCAGCGCATTCGAAAGTCGCCGACGTAGACAAAGGGATGTTGATCATCGAGGCGGAACATCCGGGTTGGATCCAGCTGCTTCAGCTTCGGCAGTCGAGCATTCTCGAGGATGTGGCCCGCCGCTATCCCGAGCTCGGGCTCCGCGGCATCGTCTTCCGGCTCGCGGGAGAAAAGGTAGCGCCGAGAGATACGATCAAGAAAATGGAACCAGAGCCGGAGCCCGTAGCCGAAACCTCCAGCGAGGCCAAGGCCCAAGCGCGCGCCTTGGAGGAAATCGCAGATCCGGAGTTTAGGGACCTCCTTTCGAGCCTGAAGCGAACAATGCAGGGCAAAGGCAAATGATTGACGAAGAAACGGCTAGTAACTATACTTAGTGGGCCTAGCCATAGAATCGATCGGAAGTTCGCCCTCCGCCAGCCGGAGCCGGTAGCTGCCGTCGCCTATAGAACCTAAGGAGCCTGGAAAATGAAGCGTACCTATCAGCCAAGCAAAGTTCGCCGAAATCGTAAATTTGGCTTTCGCGCTCGCATGAAGACCAAGGGCGGACGACTCGTGCTCAAGAGGCGGCGCGCGAAGGGGCGGCTTCAGCTGACCGCATCTGACGAGAAGAAGCCTTACTGATCAGGCCCCTCGGGGTAGAGGTCTAGATATCCCCGGGCAAAGGTTTTCAAAGGCCGACAGGCTACGGAAACGAGCGGAAATCGAGAATGTTTTCGCCCGCGGGGTCCGATTCTCCTGTAAGGGCATGCGAGTCCATATCGTGTCGACCGCGCTTCCCGCGAATAGGGTTGTATTCGTACCAGTCAGGTCGTATCCTAACGCCGTCGCGAGGAACCACGCTCGCCGACTAGTCCGAGAATGCTGGCGAACGGGGAAGTCCCGACTATCTGCTGGGCATGATGTCGCGGTAGTCCTATATCCTGGCTTTGACGCGCTTGGCGAGAGAAAGGCTCAACTCGAGCGCTTGCTCCGCCAGGCCGGCCTTTTAACTTGAAAACCGATGAAACGCCTCCTTGGCCTTCCCTTTCTTTTCCTCATCACGATCTACCGGAAAGTCATATCTCCGCTCAAGCCGCCGACCTGCCGGTTTTACCCGACCTGCTCGGCATACGCGCTCGAAGCGATAGAGAAGCATGGACCGCTAAAAGGCGGCGGCTTAGCCGTCAAACGTATCCTACGATGCAATCCAATGAACCCGGGAGGCTTTGACCCAGTACCATGAGTATACTCGACAGCAACAACCAGACGGGCGACAAGCGTACGCTCCTCGCCGTCGTCCTATCAGTAGTAGTAATAACCGTCGGATTCCTCCTGCAGGCGACGCTTTTCCCAGCGCCCGCCCAACAGGCCCAGCAGGCCGCGCCTTCTACGCAAACGACGGCCCAGGCGGCGCCCGCGCCATCGACCGTCGCGCCCGCGATACCGGCGACATCGACCGGCACCAGCGCCGCGACCAGCGCCAAGGTAATAGGCGCTCTCACCTCCGATGGCCCAACGGCGGAGCGAAAGTACACGATCTCGACGGATATCCTGGAAGCGGTCCTTTCGAACAAAGGCGGAGATATCGTATCGCTTAGGCTGAAGAAGCACAGCGACAAGAATGGGGAAGTGGACCTGATAGTGCCCGGCCAAGGCGGTGCCCAAGGACTTTCTCTTGCCCTAGGGGATACCGGCTCCGCTCCGCTGACGGACTTGATGAACGCCGTGATGCTAAACAGCTCGACGATAGTTTTTTCAAGGACGTACTTCGCCGCAGTGCCGGGCAAGGCAGATCCCGTGCCCTTCACCTTGAAGAAGACCTATACCTTCCGCAACGGGGAGTATATGTTCGGCCTCGCGATAAGCCTCGAGAATTCCGTCAACGAGATCCTGTCCCTGGATACCGCGGGCTACGCATATTCGCTCACCCTCGGGCCGCAAATCGGACCTAGGCTTACGAGCGCGCCAGGAAGCGGGAATTCCGATTACCGGAAATTCATCCAGCTGACCGGAGGAAAGAAAAAGGAAGAACGGCCCAAGGCCGGAGTGCCGATGGTCCTTAAAGACCAGCCGACCTGGGTCGCGATATCGGGGAAGTATTTTTCCTTCGCCGCGATTCCGGAGCTCAGCTCATTTAAAACGACTATCTCCACTAGCCAGGACCCCACGATTTTCCAAACCGACGTCGTCTCGATAGCGCGGCCGGCGATCAAGGCCAGCAAGCAGACGGATGCGTATTATTTCTATTTCGGGCCAAAGACAAACAGCGAGCTATCGAAGTACGACTACGCGGATAAAAATGCCTTCCAGCGCAGCGGCCTTAATCTAGAGCAGGCGGCGGAGAGCACGGGCATACTCACGTGGCTCGAAACGATACTTAAATTCTGCCTCAACTTTTTCGTGGGGCTCGTGCACAATTACGGCATCGCGATAATCCTCGTGACTATCATGGTCAAGGCCGTGCTGTTCCCTTTGACGAAGAACGGGTCCGTCTCCGCGGCGAAGATGCAGGAGCTGAAGCCGAAGATCGATGAGCTCCAAGCGAAGTATAAGGGGAACCCCCAGAAGCTAAACCAGGAGATGGCGGAATTCTACAAGAAGGAAGGCTATAACCCGATGTCGGGCTGCCTGCCCCTCCTTATCCAGTTCCCTATATTCATCGCGATGTACAATCTCTTCAACAATCACTTCGATCTGCGCGGGGCCATGTTCATCCCCGGCTGGATCCCCGACCTCTCACAGCCCGAGGCCATTTTTAGTTTCCCGATGGTGAATCTCGTGATCTGGAAACTCGACGCAATTCGCGCCCTCCCGATCATCTATGTCGTGAGCCAGCTGCTCTACGGCAAGTATACGTCCATGACATCGCCCGGTCAGAGCGCGACGCAGATGAAAGTGATGATGTACGGCATGCCTATCATGTTCTTCTTCATACTGTACAACACGCCTTCCGGCCTTCTCCTCTACTGGATAGTGTCTAACGTTCTCTCGATCGGGCAGCAGATCGTCATCAACGATATCCTGAAAAAGCGGCGCGCGACTCTCGCCGCCGCGTCTCCGGCGCCGGTCCTCGCGCCGAACAGGAAGCCGACCAAGAACAAGAAGAAATAACGAGCATTCCTCTCTTAGGAGTAAAGATATGGTCTATGAATTCGAAGGGCGTTCCGAGAAGGAAGCTATCGACGCTGCGGCGGAGGAACTCGATCTCGAGCGAGACGGCTTCGATGTGGAGATCCTCGAATCCCAGGTAGGGAGCATCTTCAAGAAGGGCAAGGTACGAATTCGCGTGCACACGCGAGATGTGGCGCCGTCCGTAGCGCGGCGCGAGGTAGCGGGAAACCCCCTGCCCGAGGACGATTTCGAGGCGAAGGTACTTGAGTTCACCAAGCGGATGATCGAGGGCATGGGCTATACCTGCGAGGTGGCGGTCCTCTTCCGCGAAGAGAAGAAGCTAGGCATCAGGATCGACAGCGAGCACGCGTCGATCATCATCGGGAAAAAGGGGAAGAACCTAGACGCCCTCCAGGTGCTGGCCAACGTCTACTCGGGCAGGCTGGGGCGCGAGGATACGCGGGTCATACTCGATTCAGAGAATTATCGAATTCGTCGAGAGGAAGCGCTGGTTCGGCTCGCCTACGAGACGGGCGAGCAGGTTAGGCGAACGCGCCAATCCGTCCTCCTCGAGCCCATGAATCCGTTCGAGAGGCGGATCATCCATACTACGTTGAATGATATCGTCGATATCGAGACAAAGAGCGAGGGCGAAGGCCTGTATAAACAGGTGAGGGTCACTTTCCGCGGCAAGGCCTGACGCCCCATCTCCATCAAGCCATCTTCCTGACGGCCGCGCGGAGCGAGCGTTCCACGCGGCCGTCGGAGGATTCTACCGTCCCCAATTGGATTTTCTCTAAACGGTTGAATTTCGCGTAACTCCATAGCGCGGAAGCCAATGTCCGAGCGAAGGCGGCGGGCCCGCCGCAACCCACGGGCGGGTCGACGGCAAGGCGCCTCGCGAGCAGCGTGGAGCGAGGCCGATCGGCTTTGGCGTCGAGGAGCCCGACGATGGACGCGTCGCCAGCGGCTCCGAGAAGGAGCAGCGGAAGGGCGAAGTACCCGAATTGGCGTTTAGCCTCAGGTAAGTAGCATTCGAGCTGATATTCTCGATCGAATAGGCGCCGCGTCCTTTTCCTGTCGATTATCAACGGGTCGAAGGGCGAGAGCGCGATTATCCGGGCTTCAAGCTCGCCAATTTCCTTCGATAGTCCCGCGATGGCTCCGGGAAGCGCAAAATAAGGTTTTCGAGCGGAAGGGCGGTCGGTGTCCGGATGATCGACGATAGTAATCTCCAGTAGGCGGCCATCCTCGATCCGAGCCGAAAGCTCGGTCGAGATGCCCTCGACTCCGTCCTTCCGCAGATACGCGATCTCAGCCTCGGAAAAAATTCCGAGGGATGAAGCCGCCTGGTCGATGTAGTAGGCTGCCATCTCCTTGTCGCTCGGTACGGATAGCCCGACGCACCCGGGGATTGCCCGCTCGGCGAGCTCGTATACCTTTTGGAAACCTCTGCGCGTCAAGGAGACTAGCTCGCCCGAGTGGAAAAGATACTCGAGCGCGATCTTAGCGGGCTTCCAGTCCCACCATCCCCGCGAGCCTTTAGCGCCCTCAATGAAATCCTGGGCGCGCAGCGGACCTTCGGCGCGGATCCTGTCGCGGACGAAGGATATCGCCTCGAGGTCCGCGCGGAACCATTCGTGCCCTTGAGCTCGGACGCGTCGCATCCTGGGAAGGCAGTAGCGGTAGCCTTCGATGGGGATATAGGCCGCAGCATGCGACCAGTATTCGAGGATCCGCCGCGGCTCGGATTCGAGGGCGGGGAGGTGCTCGGGCCGGTAGCCCGAATTGCGGATCCAAAGAACGTGGTGGTGCGCTCGCTCGACGACGCTGATCGTGTCGATCTGGACCGAGCCTAGATGCCGGAGCGCCGCGAGTGTGTCATCCGCGCCGCCGCGGCCGAAAGTCCCTATCCCCGAAGACCTTATCGCGATTGTCCTGGCCGCGGAGGCGCTTAGCTCTTCGATCATGCTTAACGAATGTATAGCCGGGGACCTGCCGGCGCAATACGCGGGCGTATCTTTTCGGAGGTCGCCGGAGACTTTCTTATGCGGGCGCCAATGCGTACAATACGAGAAACGCGCGTCAAAGCGCGAAAATAGGAGCGAAGCCCGTGCTCATCATCGTCGCCCTGTTCGCTATCCTTGCGCTCGTCCTGTTCTTGCCTTTCCTCGTAAAGAAAGTCGAGGAAAACCTGGAAATCTTCCTCTTCGCCATGGGCGTTCTAGCAGTGACGGTGAGCGCTCGCTGGACTTGGCCCCTCGTCGAGGAGGCGCTCATCGAGCCGATTAAGATCACCGCGGCGGTCCTTATCGCAGGCTTGCTTTTAAAATTCCTTCGCCCCGCGGCTCGAAAGGCCGTCGGCGCTGCGATCTCCGCTCTCGGCGTAAAGGCCTTCGCCTTTGCGATCGTAGTCGTCCTCGGATTCATCTCCAGCGTCATTACGGCGATTATCGCGGCCCTCCTCCTCGTTGAGGTTATCGACTGCATGAGCCTGGACCGAACCGACGAGATCAAGATCGTAGTTATAGCGTGCTTCGCCATCGGAATGGGGGCAGTGCTCACACCCTTGGGCGAGCCACTCGCTACGATCACCATCGCTAAGCTCAGGGGAGAGCCCTATAACGCGTCCTTCTGGTTCCTCTTCTCCGAGTTCTGGCGGTTCGTAGTCCCCGGCGTCCTCGGCTTCGGCATCCTCGCCGCGCTCATCGTGAAGAAAGGCGCGGATGATTCCTCGCTGAAGGAAGATAGGGCCGAAGGTCTCGTAGACCTACTTTTGCGAACGGCAAAAACCTATCTCTTCGTGATGGCGCTCGTGTTCCTCGGGACGGGCTTCAAGCCCATCATCGATGCATATATCTCCAAGTTGCCAGCGACCGGCCTTTTCTGGCTCAACTCGATTTCCGCCATCCTCGACAACGCGACTCTCGCCGCCGCCGAGGTCGGCCCGTCGATGAGCGCGCGACAGCTCGCATATGCCCTCCTCGGCTTGATTATCGCCGGAGGGATGCTAATCCCGGGCAATATCCCCAATATCATCTCGGCAGGCAAGCTCAGGATCAAGAGCAAGGAATGGCTGGCGGTCGGCGTACCGGTCGGGGCGGCCGCGATGGCGATATTTTTCGCGGCGTTGCTCGTTTTCATGCCTTGAGATAGGAGGAACCATGACTACGGAACAGAAGCTCGGGCTGATCGCGGTATTCCAGGACGGCTACTCTCGGGTCGAAGGCTTGGTGGCTGGCATCGGCTCCGAGGAGCTCAGGTTCGTTCCGCCGCTTCTCGATGCCTGGTCGACAAACGATTTCCTCGTGCATTTCCTCGACGCCGATATTAGCCTGGCGTTTCGCGTACGAACCGCGATAGCCGAGCCGGGCAATGCGGTCCCGGTATGGGAGGAGCAGGCCTGGAGGGATGCGCTCCGCTACGACGACGAGGACGGCCTCGCGTGCCTCGCGCTTGCGAAGGGAATCCGTGGCTATGTCTCTACGGGTTTGCGTTCCGCGGTAGATGCCGATTGGTCGAAATTCTGCATCATGCACCAGTCGAAGGGCCGGCTGGAGCTCGATGCGCTACTTGAGATGTACGATCATCACATCGCATTCCACTTGCCGCTAATAAAGAGGAACAGGCAGGCCTGGCTTAAGCGCGGAGTCTGAGCGGGAAGACGCCGAACGCCTATTTGCCCGAGTCGGGAGCCGCGGGACCCACGAACGCCTTCAGCTTGAGGTACTCCGTGTTGAGCCTCGCGGTTCTCGCGTTGAGCCTGGCTAGCCGCTGGGCGAGAAGGCGCGCAAGGAAGATGCCGTAGTGGGGGCTTTGCTTGATTAAATTGACGAAATCCTGTTTTGAAATCTTGATTAGCGAGCAAGGTCCCTTTGCGACTACCGTCGCGGAGCGCCGGTTCGAAAGCAGGAAGGACATCTCGCCCATGAAAAGATCGTCCGGTGTCAATGATGATACGAATTTCCCTTTAGAGTATACATAGAGCGTACCTGATACGATGTAGTAGAGGAAATCCGACTCCTCGCCCTCCGAGCAAATGTACGCGCCGTCCTTGAACAGGACTTCCTCGGAACTCTCGAATATCTTCGGGATGGCATTGGACTCGGCCTTCCTATGCTCTATCTCGAAGGAGACCTCGTTTCCCTTCTCGTTGTAGGCGAGATTCTTCACATACAGATTAGCCATCTGCATGCCCATCCCATGAAGTCCCGGCGTCTCGGGAGCGGCTGTCAGCCGTCCCCGCCAATCGAAGCCGTCGCCCTCGTCCCTGATCGAGATGCGCGTTCGCTCCGGCGTTATAGTGTAGGAGAAATACACCTTTCTGGCCTTTATCGTCGGATCCTTGTTCTTCTCCCGAATGAGTTCCATGATATCGCCGTTACGCTCGAGCCACGCCGTCTTTTCGTCGTAGCCGATCCTGCAATTCCCGTGTTCGATAGCGTTGATCAGGAGCTCGAGCAGGGCGACGTGGAGCTTTTCCTTCTCTTCGCGGCCGATGAGGTTGGAGTTGTAGAGATAATTGGTAACGAGGTTGGTGTAGGTCGTTATATCCAAGGGGTCGTTGTCTATCACGAAGGCGCCTGAGATCGTCTTGAGGAGGTGCTGTTGGATGCCGCGCTGGAAGAGAATTTGCTTGTTCTGTCGTACGATGCGCAGGAGGCGGGGGAGGCTCGCCGTGAACTCCTTCTTGCGCAACAGGGCTATGATATTCGCGTCGCGCATCTCCTCGAGGAGCTTCTTGTCGTCCATGTTGTCATGGATCCCGATAATACCGCCATAGTGAAGCCAGGGATCCTCCTGAATCTCCTTGAGGATACCTAGGCAATCTACATGGGGGTCGGAGAAATAGAAGATCTTCATCTCCGGAAGCTCGTATTTCAAGAACTCGATCACCTCGCCTGGATCGTTGAAAAAGACAGGGGTGAGCTCCCCATCGGATCGGGCGCACTCGAGCCGTATTATCTCGTTCAGTTTTTCGTCGCTCGAGACGACAGGAATCTTGCGCATGAATCCTCCGGGGCGGTATGAATCCCTTTGTTTTTCGGCCGATAAGCGGCTCCGATTGACTTTTTTCCACCCCTATGCCTTGATTGTTACTCGAATTCTTAGGGCCTATAGCTCAGTTGGTTAGAGCTGCGGACTCATAATCCGTCGGTCCCTGGTTCAAGTCCAGGTGGGCCCAAATAGCAGATGCGAGTTTTCTTTCCCGAAACGGCTGCGAGCCTCGATAGCAAAATTCGATTTCCCGACAATATTGACCCTCTTAGCATTAATTAAGTAATCTAGGCGTCAGGATAAGGAGACAACGATGAGTGACGGATTGTGGTCGGAGCGCCAGAGCGCCGAGTGGCGGACTAAGGTCGGCCTCGCCGAGATGCTGAAGGGCGGCGTGATAATGGACGTCACCAACGCGGAGCAGGCGAGGATAGCCGAGAAGGCAGGGGCGGTCGCGGTCATGGCCCTCGAGCGGGTTCCCGCGGATATAAGGGCCACGGGTGGCGTCGCGAGGATGTCCGATCCCAAGATAATCAAGGAGATCCAGGCCGCCGTCTCCATTCCCGTCATGGCGAAATGCCGGATAGGTCACTTCGTCGAGGCGAGGATACTCGAGGCCCTCGAGGTCGACTTCATCGATGAGTCCGAGGTCCTCACGCCCGCCGACGATCGTTTCCACGTCAACAAGCATACCTTCAAGGTTCCTTTCGTCTGCGGTTGCCGCGACCTCGGGGAGGCGCTTCGCCGCATCGGCGAGGGCGCGACCATGATCCGCACCAAGGGCGAGCCTGGAACCGGCGACGTAATCGAGGCGGTTCGCCATATGCGATCGGTTACCGACGAGATCGCGCGGCTCTCCCGGCTCAGGGTCGAGGAGCTCATGACCGCCGCCAAGGACCTCGGCGCTCCCTACGAGCTCGTCGTCGAGGTAGCTCGCACCGGCAAGCTCCCTGTGCCCAATTTTTCGGCCGGCGGCGTAGCGACGCCAGCCGATGCCGCCCTCATGATGGAGCTCGGGGCCGAGACCGTCTTCGTGGGATCGGGCATATTCAAGTCGGGCGATCCCGCCCGGCGCGCGACGGCGATCGTCGGCGCGGTTACCTACTACAAGGACGCGAAAAAGCTAGCCCAGCTCTCCGAGGATCTCGGGGAGCCGATGGTCGGCATCGGCCTCGACGAGCTTCGCGACGACCAGCGTATGGCCAAGAGAGGTTGGTGAGGGAATGAGGCGAGTCGGCGTTCTCGCCCTGCAGGGCGACTACGCCGCCCATCGGGCGGCCCTCGAGAGCGCGGGAGCCGAGGCCTACGAGGCGCGGACTTCCGCCGACATCGAATCGGCCGAGGCACTCGTGCTCCCGGGCGGCGAGAGCACGGTCATGGGGAGCCTGCTCGTCCGCTTCGGGCTGATGGAAAGGCTTATCGAGAGGATTCGGGACGGCTTGCCAGTCCTGGGCACCTGCGCCGGGCTCATCCTTCTCGCGGCCAGGATAGACGGCCGAGAGCAGCCAGGAATTAGGCTCCTGGACGTATCGGTGCTCAGGAACGCGTACGGCAGGCAAATTGCGAGCTTCAGGGCCAGGGTGACGACTGCGCTGCCGAGCGTCGGTCCGATCGAGGCGGTATTCATCAGGGCGCCGAAGATAACCGACGTGGGCGAGGGCGTTCAGGTGCTTGCCGAGCACGACGGCTTCCCGATCCTCGTCCGGCAGGGCGGCATCGTCGGCTGTACTTTCCACCCCGAGCTAGTCCCGGGCGCCGCCCTTCATCGATGGTTTCTCTCCCTCTAGCCGCGTCACTAGAAGCTTGTCTATCCGATTTCCGTCCATATCCAGGACTTCGAAAAGGAAGTCCTCCCAGCGGCACTTGTCACCCGCCCTGGGGATGGTGCCCATTCGATCTAACACTAGACCCGCGACCGTATCGTAGTCCTCGAAACGCTCGAGGGCGAGGCCGAGCTCCTCGCCGAAACGGTCGAGGGTAAGCGAGCCGTCCACTAGGTAGCTCCCGTCCTGGCGCTTCGTGATCTCGGGCTCTTCGTCGTCACCGAGCCCCGGCATATCGCCGACGATCGACTCGACGAGGTCCGACAGGGCTATCAGGCCGGATACCCCGCCGTATTCGTCCAGGATCAGAGCGCTCTTCGCGGCTCCGGCCTTCAGCGCGGCGAAGGCCTTCAAGGCCGAGACCGATTCCGGAACGAAGACCGGCTCCCTCAGGAAGGCACGGGGATCCTGAAAGCCGTCGGCGGCGATCGCCGCCAAGCAGTCCTTGACGGGGAGCATGCCTATCACATTATCGAGGTCGCCGTCGACGGCCGGGAGGTAAGCGTAACGGGCGTTCTCGATAATATGCTTGCGCGCGCGCGCGGGCCCGTCGAGCAGGTCGATGAACGACACTTCGGTCCGCGGCGTCATGAGCGAAGTCACCCGCCGATCGCCGAGCGAGAGAACCCCTTCGACCATCTCCCGTTCGCTTTTCTCGAATACTCCCGTTTCCGCTCCCTGTGCGATGAGGACGCGGACCTCTTCCTCGGTCACCGCGGGTTCCTGGCTTCGCTTCGCCCCTATTAGAAAGACGATGAGCTCGGTGACGGCCGATAAGAAACGCGCGAGTGGCGCGAAGGCCACGGCGAAAAGCCGGACCGGGCCGATGACCGCCGCCGCTATAGTCTCGGGCCTCGATAGGGCAAGGGTCTTGGGCACGAGCTCGCCAAGGATTACGGAAACGAAGGTCGTCAGGATTACTACGATGGCGACCGAGAGCGGACCGGCGGTGGATGCCAGGAAAGGTACCGCCCGGATGCTCTCTTCGAGCCCGCGCGCCACGGTAGCGCCGCCGAATGCACCCGCGAGTGTGCCGATGAGTGTGATGACCACCTGGATCGTAGAGAGGAAATGCGAGGGATTCTCCGCGGTCTCCAGGGCGAGGCGGTAATTTTTCTTGCCTTGATCGGCCTCGTGCTTGAGCCTCGCCTTTCGCGAGGACACGATGGCCATTTCGGATAGCGAGAAAAAACCGTTGAGAAGGATTAGGCAGAGGAGGACGAGAAGGTCAAGCGCCATGGTGCGGCCTATTCATATTCCGTTTATGATACCGCGTATTCCGCCGGATCGTCGAGAGTCGAATGAAACGCGTTCGCGTCAGCTGGGCGTTCCCAATTTGTAATGCCAGTATTGAGCGCCTATACTATAAACTAGCGCGGTATTGCGAATAAGAGACCTCCGGTCGAGGGATTGGAGACGCTATGCTTATCAAGTTGTTTTTGGAAAGAAGCAACGAATTCGTCGTCGAGGGAGAGGACGGCTACTTCGTCGAAGCAAACGCCTCCGAGGCGATGTCCGCCATACTTCCCGCCTTGAGCCCGCCTGAAAAACTTAAATTCGAACAGATGAAGGACATCTACGTGGCGAAGTCCTCGAGCGGCGCGGTCCACGAGGGTTGTTACTATTTTCTCGTCTCCCGCGACGCGCAGGCCATCAAGTTCGAATCCGCCGCCTTCATGACCTCCGACCTCTCGGCGCGCGGCGGGAAGGTTAAGGTCATCCCGGACGTTCCGATTTCCAGGATCGAGGACCTAATCGCATTCGATCCTTCCGCATATTGATCCTTCAACCTGCGCTCCAGGTACTGAATAGTCCTGGCAGCTCAGGGATGTCATTACGGCTTAGGGAACGAAGGCCACGAGCGCGAAGATTTTCGGGAACTAAACCGCGCGTCCCTCCTTGCGATGTCCATATAGATAAAAGGCGCCGCCGGCATCGCCCAGTCGACGCGTTATCTCGGCCTCGTCCATGACGAGTGTGCCCTCGGCCAGCAGGTGCGCGAGGCCATGGGTGAAAATCCAAGATTGAATCACCGAATCGTCGCGAGTCTCCGGGACGGCGAGGGAATCGAGGGTCCTTGCGCCAATATCCTTCTTACCCGAAACAATGAATTGGAAGAGCCGGGGCTCTTCGCGGGCGAAGGCGATGTAGCCGACCGCGGAGTCGAGGGCTTCGTCCCCGGTCAGTGATTTCAGTTGAGCCTTCGCGAGGAGGAGGGAGGCCTCGACGAAGGCAGCCTTCCTGAGATCCTCCATCGAGCCGAGCCCCGAATAGATCGGCATGGTCGAGGCTCCGAGCCGCGCTGCGATCGCTCGCGCCGAGACCGATGACCAGCCCCTTTCACGTATGAGGGCGAGGGTGGTCTCGATGATCTTGTCCTTTTTTATGCTTGTTCGGCCTGTCATCATTTCATCAATATAACAAGTGTTATTGTATAAGAATCTGATAAAAAGCAAAAAGCCTTCTCTTTTTCCTCATGCTTGTCCCATGGAAGCAACTGCGCGTATCCTACTGCACATGCAGCGTTGCCACTGGTGCGGGGAGGATCCCCTCTACGTCGCTTATCACGATACGGAATGGGGAGTTCCCCTCCATGACGAGGCGAAGCATTTCGAGTTCCTCCTCCTCGAGACGCAGCAGGCGGGTTTATCTTGGAGATGCATCCTTGGAAAGCGAGAGTCTTTCCGCAAAGCCTTCGCCGGCTTCGACCCGGCGAAGATAGCGCGTTTCACGGCTGCAAGGGTCGAGAAGCTCCTAGGCGATCCTGGGATAATTCGGAATAGGCGCAAGATCGAGGCGGCGATAAAGAACGCCAGGGCTTTCCTCGCGACTGCCGAGGAATTCGGGTGCTTCGATTCTTACATATGGCGCTTCGTCGACGGGAAACCTGTCGTAAACGCCTGGCGCGACGATTCCAGGATACCCGTCACCTCTTCGGTCTCGGACGCCCTAGCCGCGGATCTCAAGTCAAGGGGGTTCGGTTTCGTAGGCTCGACGACGATGTACGCCCATATGCAGGCTATCGGCATGATCAACGATCACGCGAGGGAATGCTTCCGCTGGAGAGAGCTCGGCGGAAGGTAGAAGGAGACAGGATGGAAATCGGATTGAGTGCGATAAAGGCGAGGACCTCGGTCCGAACCTTCGATGGTATGGCGCTGACGTCGGAAGAAGAGTCGGCTATTCGCTCGGCTTTCGCCGAGGCCGTTCCCGGGCCCTTCGGCGCGGCTCCGCGCTTCCTCCTCGCCTCGCGCGACGCGATCGAGGACGAGGCCGCCCGCGCGACCTCCGTCAAGGGAGGCGTGAGGATCGGTACGTACGGGATGATCGTGGGCCCCCGCTCGTTCATCGCGGGGGTAGTGGCCAAGCGCCCCTTCGCCTGCGTGGATTTCGGCTATTGTCTGGAGGGCATCGTGCTGCGCGCTACCGAACTGGGTCTGGGGACCTGTTGGATCGGCGGAGCCTTCGGCCGCGGGGCGATAGCACGCGCCCTAAACGCCGGCAAGGACGAATTCGTGCCCGCCACGACGCCGGTGGGACACCCCGCGGGAAAGCCCACCCTGCAGGATCGCCTAGTACGGGGCTCGGCGAGGGCGGGCACGAGGAAGGACGCTGACAAGCTTTTCTTCGAGCTCGGCGACGGGGGAAAGTTGCTCCCCTCGCGCCAGGCCGGAGTCTGGGCGGAAGTCCTAGAGGCGGTCAGGATCGGTCCTTCCGCCTCGAACAAACAGCCCTGGCGCCTCGTGGTAGACAGGAGAAAAGGAGAGGCCCTGCACCTGCTCATGCACGAGGACAAAAATTACAACAATATGCTCGGAGACGTGAAGCTTCAAGAGATCGATATGGGCATAGCCATGCGCCACGTGGAGGTAGCCGCCCGCTCCCTCGGCCTGATCGGCGCCTGGACGCGCCAAGGCTCGGATCCGATGGAGCTCGAGGAGCCTAGGAAGTACATTTCTACATTTGCCTTGTCCTGAGTGATTCGCTAATATAGATATATCCTTATTGACGAAATCCGGAGGCGGTCATGATTTCCAAGAAAATGGCGGACAGGATAAACGAGCAAATTAATCGCGAGATGTTCTCGGCCTATCTCTATATGGCCATGTCGGCCAGGATGACCGAAGCAGGTTACCACGGCGTAGGCAAATGGCTCATGGTCCAATACCACGAGGAGATGTTCCATGCCATGAAGTTCTACGGCTACCTCCAAGACCAGGGCTCCGCGGTGGAGCTCAAGGCCCTTGCCGTACCGAGCTTCAAGGAGACGGGCATAAAGGAGCTTTTCCAGCACGTCCTGGAGCACGAGAAGGGCGTGACGAAGAGCATCAACGAGATAATGGCCCAGGCTATCGAGGAGAAGGACTACGCCACACAGAGCCTGGCGCAGTGGTATGTAAACGAGCAGATCGAGGAGGAGAAAAACGATATGGACATCCTCCAGACGATCGAACTCGTGGGCAACTCGGCCCATGGGCTGTTCCTCGTCAATATCGAGCTGGGCAAGCGCGGACTAGGCGTGCCGAGCGATTTCACGAAGCTGGGCGGCGGCGACTAGACCTCTTTCCCGCGTAAAGCAGGCGAGTTCCCGGGCACTTTGCGGGGACTCGCTTTTCTTATAAGCTGGCCGCGGAGGTTACCGTGTACAGAAGCACGAGGTCCGATAGCGCGGCCGTCTCTCCCGAGCGCGCCCTTCTCGATGGCTTGGCTCCCGACGGAGGCTTATACGTCCCGGTATCCCTTCCGCGCCTCGAGCCGGCCGCGCTCGGCAACGAGCCGCTATCATACGCGGAGCTCTCCTTCCTCGTACTCCGGCCCTTTTTCCCGACCTTCGGGGAAGAGGGCTTCAAGGCCGCGTTAGCCGCGCAAGCGGAGCGATTCGTCGGGAGAGCCCCCGCTCCCGTCGTCTTCACGGAGGGGCTCGCCTTCGCCGAGCTTTACCGCGGCCCGACTCTCGCTTTCAAGGACCTCGCCCTTACCCTCATGGGTCCTCTACTGGGGCTCGCGAAGGAGAGGCTCGGGATAGACGACGAGATCGTCATCCTTGTCGCGACCTCCGGCGATACGGGGAAAGCGGCTCTCGAAGGCCTAGCCCGTCCAGGGTGGCCGGCCAAGGGAATACGGGTCGTCGTCTTCTACCCCTCGGAGGGCGTGAGCGCGGTACAGAAGCTGCAGATGACGAGCCACGACGCGCCCGGCGCTACGGTCATCGGGATCAGGGGCAACTTCGACGACGCCCAGCGGGGCGTGAAGGCGATTTTCTCGAGCTCCGCGGCGGCGTCTTTCGCGGCGAAGCGCGGAATGCGCCTATCTTCCGCCAACTCGATAAACATCGCGCGGCTGCTGCCCCAGATCGTCTACTACGTCTCGTCCTGGCGCGCGATGCGCGACGCCGGCGCGCTCGGGCACGATGGGATAATGGACGTCGCGGTGCCGACCGGGAATTTCGGCAATATCCTAGCGGCCTGGTATGCGAAAAGCATGGGCTTGCCCATAGGAAGACTTATATGCGCGTCGAACCGCAATCGCGTCCTATCCGATTTTTTCGGCGAGGGACGCTACGATAGGAATAGGCCTTTCTATAAAACCGAGAGTCCCTCCATGGATATTTTAGTATCGAGCAACCTCGAGCGCCTGGTGTTCGCCGCGACGGCTGAGGACCCAGCCCGGACGGCCGCGCTCATGGGAGAGCTCGCGGAAATGGGAAGTTATGCGCTCTCCGAAACGGAGGCAGAGGCTCTCTCGGCTTTCCGGGCCGGTTGGGCGGACGAGGCCGCATCCGGAGCGGCCGCCAAGCGGCTCTTCGAGGGCTCGGGATACCTGGTCGATCCCCATACGGCCGTGGCTGTCGCGGTCCTCGAGCGAATGCGGAATGAGTCCGGAGAATCCAGGCCTACGCTCGTGACGGCGACGGCTAGCCCCTTCAAATTTCCGCTGGCTGTGGCGCGGGCCGTCGGATTGGCGCAGGCCGGGGGCGGAGACTCCGCCAGGGAGGATCCGGAGGGCGCGGATGCGCTTCGCGAGCTGGACGCGGCGGAACGGCTCGCCGTGGCGGCCGGAATCGAGTTGCCTCCCGCGATTCTCGCACTTCGCGGCGCTAGCCAGCTTCATCGAACCGTCATAGAGGCCTCCGGAATGGGGACCGCATTGGAGGCGGCGCTCTCGAGGCCAGTCGCGGAACTCTCGATATGAGCGCGGACATGAAAAAGTCCGAGTCAGGGCGCCGGCGATGAGCGCCATGCTCGGACCGGGATTCGATGCCCTCGGGGTAGCGCTATCGATTTTCAATCGTTACGAGGCCGAGGAGGCCGATGCGATCGAGCTCTCGGGCTGCGACGAGGCCTTCCGCGGCGAGGACTATCTCTTCGTACAGGGATATATGCGGGCCTTGGCCGAGCTGGGCATCCCGTTCCGGTGCCTGCGCGCGCGCTACGACGCGAAGATCCCCGTGGCCCGAGGCCTGGGCTCGAGCTCGGCGTGCATCGTCGGCGGAATCCTGGCGGCCGACGCGATCCACGGCGGGAGGATGGGGAGGGCCGCCGTCGTGGACTCCGGCCGCGTTCGGTCCGTTCGCGCTTCGATCAGGGAGGAGTGGTATTCAACGCCCTGGTGCCGCCCTTCGAGCTCGAGACGGTCAAGGCCCGCGCGGCCCTCCCCGCGACCCTTCCCTTCAAGGACGCCGCCTCCTTCATCGCTCGGGATTACGAGACCTTGGGCGTAGCCTGCAAGGATCGCCTTCACGAGGACTACCGCGCCCCCCTCATCCCGGGGTTCCAGGAGGTCGCGGCAGCCGCGCGGGCGGCCGGGGCGCTCGTCGTGTTCCTGAGCGGCGCGGGTCCCACCGTCATGGCAATCTGCCGGGCGGGCGACAGCGGCTTCGCCGAGGCCCTCGCTCCCGCCATGCGCGGTCGCGAGGGAGGGGCCTGGACGCTACTCGAGATGAGGGCCGACGACCAAGGCGCCAGCTTGGAGGCAGAGCCGGGGATTTTCACCTCCTCAGGAAGCTGAATTCGGTATACACTGGCTAAACGCAGACTCAAGACGCAATGACTAAAGATCCGAATTCGATGCGGCGCCTATCTTCCTTCAACCTGGGCTTCCGCCGAGGCCGCTCGAGCAGCCTCAGGCTCAAGCTGATGGTCTATTTCATCGTAATTCTGTTGCTACCCCTCGTCTCACTCGGGTTAATCGGGCCCTACCTCTACGCCAAGTCCATCGAGCGCGAGACCACATCCCACATGGCTTCCATGATCGGCCAGGTCAACAAGAATATAGAGTTGCACGTCCACGAGATGGAGCGGCTCATCGACCTCATCGCCAAAACCGAGGCCGTCTCCTCCTTTTTCGAGAGGGGCACGGCGACGGGCGCCGCCCACGGCGACATTTTGGCGACCTTGACGGCCGTATCGGAGACTCACCCCGAGATCGCAGGGGTCCTCGTAGTGGCCGAGGACGATGCGTGGGTAAGCGAGGGATTCTCCCGGACGACCCGCGACCCGCTGACCGAGGAGCGATGGTACGATCTTGCGAGGGAGAGACCGGGAGACGTCAGGCTCATCGCGAGGCCCATCGGCCGCAATATACGCTCCACCAGGCTCCTGGGCGCCGATGAGGTTGTTTCGATCGTGAAAGCGGTGACGGGGGTCGCGGACGGCAAGGTCCGCGGGGCGATCCTCATCGACATGAGGCTCTCGACCATAGAAGACCTCTTTACCGACTCCGTACTCGGGAAAGGCGGTTTCCTGTTCATCGCCGATTCCAGCGGCGAGCTGGTTTTCGCTCCCGTGAATCGGATCGTCTACAGGATCCCCGCGGAATCGCCGTCGGGTGAAGCCCCGTCGGCGATCATGAGCGTCGGCGGCACTGATTACCAGGTGCTAGCGCAGCGCTCGCCCTATACCGGCTGGAGGACGCTGGGCGTCTTCTCCCTCGCCGAGACCTTGAGGGAAGTCCTCTTGATCCGCTATTGGACCTACGTCATCGGCGGCATCACGATGATATTGGCGATCGTAGCCGCCTTCTTCTTCACTTCTTCGATCGCCAAGCCGGTTCTGGACCTAAGGAGCCTGATGAAGCGAGTCGAGCAAGGCGAATTGTCGGTGCGCTTCTCGGGCGCGCCTAACGACGAGATCGGCGAGCTCGGCCTCGGATTCAACGAGATGATCGAGCGCATCCAGAGCTTGATCGACCAAGTCTATTCGGAGCAGCAATCCAAGCGAGACGCCGAGCTACGCATCCTCCAAGAGCAGATAAAGCCTCATTTCCTCTACAACACCCTGGATACGATACAGTGGATGGCGCAGGAGCATCGCGTCGACGACGTCGTTTCGATGGTGGGAGCGCTTACGAGCCTCTTCCGCATCGGGCTCAACAAAGGCCGCGAGTTCATCTCGCTGTCCGACGAGATCGAGCACGTGGAGAGCTACCTCTGCATCCAGAAAATGCGCTACGAGGACAAATTCGACTACTCGATAGAGTGCGAGCCGTCCCTGCGCTCCCGGCGCGTGCTGAGGCTGATGCTCCAGCCCTTGGTCGAGAACGCTATCTACCACGGCATCAAGGAGCGGCGGGGCCACGGTACGCTCTCAGTGGAGGCGCGCATCGAGTCGGACGACTTGATCCTAGCGGTGAAGGACGACGGGGTCGGAATGAGCGGGCCCGTCCTGGCGCAGCTCAACGCCTCGCTGAGCGAGGGAGGGCCAGCCGTCGGGGGCCTGGGCATTCGCAACGTCCACGAGCGCATCCGCCTCACCTACGGAAGGCCCTACGGATTATCCTTTAGCAGCGTATACGGAGAGGGAACCGTCGTCACCGTCCGCCACCCCCTGCTCGATTCGGAGGACTGATCATGTGGAAGGTTCTGATAGCCGACGACGAGCCGAAGATACGCCGCGGTCTCAAGGCATTGCTGGCGAGGTGCGGCGGGGACCTCGAGGTCGTCGCGGAGGCGGAGGACGGCGAGATGGCCTACGACCTGGCGGTGAAACAGAAGCCGGACATTCTGTTCATTGATATCCGCATGCCCTTCCGGGATGGCCTCGACCTTATCGCCGGCCTCGCGACCGCCTTGCCCGGACGGATCGTGATTATCGTATCCGGCCACGACGAATTCGAATACGCGCAGGCCGCGATAAAGCTGCAGGTTTTCGACTATATCCTCAAGCCCATAGACGCTGACAGCTTCATAAAAGTCGTCGAGAGGGCGAAGTCAGAACTCGAATCGCGACGCGAGGCCGGGAAGTACGCCGCATGGGCGCGGGAACAGCTGGATCGCAATCTACCGGTGCTGCGCGAGCGGTTTTTCAAGGATTGGGTCGGCGGATCCCTGTCCCGGACAGAGCTCCTCGAGGCCTTCGCCTTCCTGCGGATCGTGATCGGCTCTCCCGCGACCCTCCTTGCCGCGCGCTTCGCGGAAAGGGCGGGCTACGGGGGGCCCGGCGGGGATATGGGGAAGCGCCTAGCCCTCGTGGCGATGCGGACCGTGATGGAAGAATCGCTCCCGCCGGGCGGCGCCTATATTTTCGAGGACGATACGGAAACCATATTCGCGATCGCTCCCGGCTTCGAGAGGGAAGAGCTGTTCGGCATCGTCTCGGGCATAGAGAGGCGGGCCGCGGAGCAGGTGTACCAGGTGCCCTCGCTCGCCTCGCGAACGGTGCCTGATCCCCTCGAGGGTATCTGCGATGCCTACGAAGCCCTCACCGCCGAGCTCGCGGACGGGGGCAACTGCGAGGCCTTCGTCGTGCTCGCGCGCAATTACATCGACAAGCATTACTGGAATCCCGAGCTCTGCCTCGAGGACGCGGCGGCTGAGCTTCAGATCAGCCCAGGGTACCTTTCCAGGCTGATGAAGAGAGAGACCGGCTTCTCGTTCGTCGAGTACCTCAACCGGACCCGCGTGAAGAAAGCGACTTTCTTGATGAGCGATCCCTCCGCCAAGGCGTTCGAGGTCGCCGAGCGGGTGGGCTACCGAAGCCAGCATTATTTTAGCCGGGCCTTCAAGAAGGTCACCGGGACCTCGCCGACCGACCACAGGAAGGGGGTCTAGGGATGCGCATCCGAGCCTCGGCGCCTGCCGTGGCGCTCGCCGTTCTCGCGGCGGGACTCACGTCCTGCGCGCAGGCTCCGCGAGAGGCGGGCGTGCGGTACCTCGTGGGCTTCTCGCAGGCCAACCTCACCGAGCCCTGGCGCCTAGCCATGACGGAGGAAGTGAAGCTCGAGGCCGCGCTCCATCCCGATATAAAGATCATCTACGCCGACGCGGCCGACTCCACGAATCGGCAGATAGACGACGTCCAACGGCTCATGGACTACGGCATAGACCTCCTCATCATCTCCCCGACCGACTCGCGCGCCCTGACGCCCATCGTGCGCGAGGCCTATTCGAAGGTGCCGGTCATCGTGCTCGACCGTGCGGTGGAGGGCTACGATTATAGCCTCTTCATCGGGCCCGACAACGAGCGCCTGGGCAGGGAGGCGGGAGGGGTCATCTCGGAGCTGCTCGGCAACCGGGCAGGGACCGTGATCGAGGTTCAGGGCAGGTCGGGATCCCCTCCGGCCCTCGCGCGGAGCCACGGCTTGCGCGAGGTCCTGGCGAAGCACCCCAATCTCAAGGTCGTAGATACGATCGTGGCCGATTGGCTGCGCGATACAGCCGAGGACAAGGTCGCCGCGCGGATTCGCACGATTCCGGACATAGACGTGATCTTCGCTCAAAACGATGCCATGGCCTTCGGCGCCTGGAGGGCGACGAGGGTCGCGGGCAGGCAGGGAATTAAATTCATCGGCATAGACGGCCTGCCTGGGCCGACGGGCGGCATCGAGCTGGTGCGGAGACACGTTCTGTCCGCGACCTTTACTTGCCCCACGGGCGGCAAAGAGGCCGTGATCTACGCCTTGGACATCCTCCAGCGGAAAGAGGGCATACCCAAGAAAATTTTCTTGAGGCCGGAAAAGGTTACGCCGGATGTCCTGGTTCAGACCCAGGCGGGAGTGCCGCATTCCAAACTCGCCCGCTTGCCTCCGGGGCGCCGCATCGTCCTGGGCTTCGCCCAGATAGGATCGGAGAGCGAATGGCGGGTCGCCAACACGAAATCCGTCAAGTCGGCAGCGGCCAAGGCCGGGATCGAGCTGCTCTTCGAGGACGGGAAGCAGCATCAGGAGAATCAAATCGCCGCGATCCGGTCCTTTATCCGCCGAAAGGTGGACGTCATCGCTTTTTCGCCGGTGGTGGAGAAGGGATGGGAGGAGGTTCTCCGAGAGGCGAAGGAGGCGGGGATACCGGTGATCCTCTCCGATCGCTCCGTCGACCTCTCCGACGACTCCCTCTGGCTCACCTTCATGGGGTCCGATTTCGTGGAGGAGGGACGCCGAGCCGGCCGTTGGCTCGTCGAGAACATGAAGGCTTCCGGCCCCGTAAATATTGTAGAGCTAGTAGGAACCATCGGCTCCGCGCCGGCGATCGATCGCACCATCGGGTTCGCGGAGGTAATCAAGGACTATCCGAATTATAAGGTCATCGCATCGGAAAGCGGCGATTTCTTGCGGACCCAGGGCTACGATGTCATGAAGAAAATTCTTGCAGGCGAAAGCAGGAAGATAAATGCGGTGTTCGCGCACAACGACGATATGGCGATTGGCGCGATCCAGGCGATAGAAGAGGCCGGATTGAAGCCCGGCAAGGACGTGATCATCGTCTCCATCGATGCGGCGCACGGGGCCTTCAAGGCGATGATCGACGGGAAATTGAGCTGCGCGGTGGAATGCAACCCGCTCCTCGGGCCGCAGCTCATGAAGGCGGTCAAGGATTATATGAGCGGCAAGGACCTTCCCATCCGCATGATAACCGCGGAAGGAGTCTTCCCCGCAGCCACCGCCCGCCAGGATATCAAGGGTCGGGAATATTGATTTCGCGCGCGCGGCCCCCCCCCTGGGCTGGTAGAGCCTGGACATTCGGACGGCCCAGCCCGAAAAGTGCACAAAAAAGCCGTTTGATCTAAATCGCGATTCCCAAATATGACCCTATATAGTCATACGGTTCTCCGCAAATTGCGTTTTTACTATATCGCCTTAAATTTTAAGGCTGAGGAGCTATGTCATGAAGCATTTCCCGAAAGCGGCAATAATCCTTCTCGTCCTCGTCTCGCTGTCGGCAGGGGCCCTCTATTCCGCCGATTCCAAGGCAGGGGCCCTGACCTGCGTAGGGCTGTATTCGGAAACCGATGCTGGGTTCATCAGCTATAGGCTGCCCGGTAAGGCCTGGGTCGTCGTCAAGGTCGGCGATGTCCTTCCTGCGGCCGCGGAGGTCCAGATCAAGGTCGATAGGGATTGGATCGAGTTGATAGCGACCGGCACCCCCAACGCGTCCTACGAGGTCACGGGAAGCGAGTCGGGCGAGATCGTCAAGAAGGTCGCGGATATCCTCAAGGGCAAAGCGAAGGCCGTGGCCTTCCCCAAGGGCAGCGCCGACAAGCCCGACCCCAAGTACAAGGACAAGCTCGTCGTGACTCAATACCTGGGCAGGCAGATATACGTGAATAAGGACGGCGACTCCAAGGACCTCAAGTACGGAGACGTCCTCGACATTTCGGGAAAAGTGAAGATCATCGCCATCAACAATACCGTTAACCTGATGAACGCCTCGGGCGGGGTCACCACGGTCATCGGGCCCCTGAACTTTACCATCGAACAAGTACTGAGCAACAAGAATTTGTACAAGTTCTTGAACGTTCAAAAGTAATCCGAGCGAAGGAGGGGGAAGGGCAGTTAGGAGAAGCGAAGCGACGTATCCGTTCGTGTCGAGACGGGAATCCCCGCGATGGCCTGGCCTTTGCGAGGGAGTGTGCAGCTTCAGAATGTCAGGGTTTACTTATGGAGGCTTTATGAAGAACTGGAAGAAAGTCCTGGTACTGTTGGTCGCCGTGATGGTGATCTTCTCCGTGTCCGCGGTTGCCGCGCCCAAGCAGTGGGTCGTTGGCTTCTCCCAGATCGGCTCCGAGAGCGAGTGGCGCACCGCCGATACCAAGTCCGTGCAGGACGCCTTCGCCGGCGATCCGACCTTCGTCCTGATCTACTCCGACGCCCAGCAGAAGCAGGAGAACCAGATCAAGGCCCTTCGCACGTTCATCGCGCGCAAGGTCGACTGCATCGTCTTCACCGCCCTCGTCGAGACCGGATACGGCCCCGTCCTCCAGGAAGCGAAGAAGGCCAAGATCCCCGTAATCATGATCGACCGCGACGTCCAGGAGGCCGACCGCGCCCTCAGGCTCACCATCATGGGCTCCGACTTCGTGAAGGAAGGCGAGAAGGCCGGCACGTGGCTCGCCGACTACCTTAAGAAGCAGAGCATGGACGACGGCAAGACTCCCATCGACATCGTCGAGCTCCAGGGCACCACCGGCTCGGCTCCCGCAATCGACAGGAAGACCGGATTCGCCAACATCATGAAGCAGCACGCGAACTGGCAGCTTACCCGCTCCCAGACCGGCAACTTCACCACCTCCGAGGGCAAGGCCGTCATGGAAGCCTTCCTCAAGGCCGATCCCAAGATCCAGGTCCTCTATGCCCACAACGACGGCATGGCCCTCGGCGCCATCCAGGCCATCAAGGAAGCCGGACTCCAGCCCGGCAAGGACATCATCGTAATCGGCGTAGACGGCGTGAAGGGCGCGTTCCAGGCGATCGTCGCCGGCGAGCAGAACGTGACCGTTGAGTGCAGCCCCCTCCTCGGTCCACAGGCCGTCCAGGCCGTGAGCGATCTCCGCGACGGCAAGAAGCTCCCCGGCAGGATTTGGACGATCGAGGGAATCTTCGATGCCAGCAACGCCGCGGCGGCCCTTCCTACCCGCCAGTACTAAGTTAATCTATACTAGAGTTCGTACGTGAATGCACAAGGCCACCCCGAAGCTCGGGGTGGCCTTGGTCGATACGCGGCAAGACCCATAATCGTTACCGGGAGGCACGGGAATGTCCGACAAGGCCCCGATCGTAGAGATGAGGAAGATCAGCAAGACTTTCCCGGGAGTGAGAGCCCTTTCCGACGTGGATTTCCGCCTATATATGGGCGAGGTCCACGCGATAATGGGACAGAACGGAGCGGGCAAGTCCACTCTGGTCAAGGTACTCACCGGGGTATACAAGCAGGATTCTGGCGAGGTGCTTCTGGAAGGGAAACCTATTAAGCCCGATTCTCCGCTCGCCGCCCAGAAGCTCGGGATCAATACCGTCTATCAGGAAGTCAATCTCTGCCTCAACCTATCGGTGGCCGAGAATATCTTCATCGGCAAAGAGCCTATGAAGCTCGGGCGGATCGACTGGAAGACGATGAACAGGAAGGCCGCCGAGGTGTTGGCTCGGCTGAATATCACCGTCGACGTAACCCGCACCCTTTCCTCCTACTCCATCGCCGTGCAGCAAATGGTGGCGATCGCGCGCGTGCTCGACTCCTCGGCGAAGGTTCTCATCCTCGACGAACCGACTTCAAGTTTGGACGATAGCGAGGTAGAGCAGCTCTTCAAGGTCATACGCAAACTAAGGGACGAGGGCTTGGCGATCTTGTTCATCACCCATTTCCTCGACCAGACCTACCAGATATCCGACCGCATCACGATCCTCAAGAACGGGGATTTCGTGGGCGAGTACAAGACCGACCAGCTACCGAGGATCGAGCTTATCACCAAGATGCTCGGCAAGGAACTTTCGGAATTCAGCTACTCAACAAACAACGAAGATAAAGCGAAAGCCTCCGCTAAGGCACGCAAGGATATAAGCGCGGTCCTGCAGGTCAAGAATCTCGGGCTCGAAGGCTCCATCGAGCCCTTCGACCTCGACCTCTACCAAGGCGACGTCCTGGGACTGGCCGGGCTCCTGGGCTCGGGGAGAACAGAGACCGCGCGGCTCCTGTTCGGGATCGATAGCGCGGACCAAGGGGATATTTTCATAAAAGGCAAGAAGAGCAGCATCAGTTCACCGAGGCACGCGATGATGGCCGGGATCGGCTTCTGCTCCGAGGACAGGAAGAACGAAGGCATCTTCGCCGAGCTCTCCATCCGAGAGAACATCATCCTGGCCCTGCAGGCCAGGCGGGGCGTGCTGAAGTACATATCGATGAAGAAGCAGCTCGAGATCGCCGAGGACCTGATCAAGTCCCTGGGGATAAAGACGCCCAGCGCGGCCAGCGAGGCCAAGCAGCTCTCGGGAGGGAACCAGCAGAAGGTGATGCTCGCCAGGTGGCTCGCCACCAACCCGATAGTGCTCATCCTGGACGAGCCCACCAGGGGAATCGACGTAGGCGCCAAGCTCGAGATCATGGAGCAGATCCTCAACCTCAGCAGGGAGGGATTGGGCGTCATTTTCATCTCCTCGGAATTCGAAGAAGTCCTCCGATGCAGCACCAAGATATCGGTCCTGAAGGACAAGGCGATGATCGCCGAATTGAACGGCGAGGAAATGACCGAGAGCGGCATCATGCGCACGATCGCGGGAGGTAGATGAAAATGGCTTGGTGGAAATACGTTTCAAGCAGGAAGATTTTCTGGCCTCTCGTCGCCCTCGCGGTCCTCATGGCCTTCAACCTCTTTTTCACGCCGAAATTCTTCCGGATCGAGGTCAAAGAGGGCCATCTATACGGCAACGTGATCGATATCATCAAGAATTCGGCCCCGATAATGCTCTTGGCGATAGGCCTCACCCTCGTCATCGCGACGAAGGGGATCGACATTTCCGTAGGCTCCATCGTCGCGATTTCCGCGGGCGTCGTCGCCATGCTCCTCGGGGGCGACCTCCTCGGCGTCCCCAAGTACCCCATATGGATAGCGATGGGGACGGCGATACTGGTATCGGTCTTGGCGGGCATGTGGAACGGCATGCTCGTGTCCCGAATCGGGATGCAACCGATAATCGCCACGCTGATCCTGTCCGTCGCCGGGCGCGGAATCGCCATGGTCACCACGAACGCCCTGATCGTTTGGCTCTACATCAAGCCTTTCCGCATCTACGGACAGGGATACTTGCTCGGCTTGCCGTTCTCGCTCTATATAATCGCGGTACTCCTGATCCTGACCGCGCTCGTAACCAGGCGAACGGCGCTCGGACTCTTCATCGAGGCGGTGGGCATCAACCCGACGGCGGCCCGCTTCGCGGGCATCAATGCGAAGAACATCATATTCGGGGTCTATGCCTTTAGCGGCTTCTGCGCGGGCATCTCGGGGCTGATCGTATGCTCGACGGTGATGAGCGCCGACGGCAACAACGCGGGCGCTGGATACGAGCTGAGCGCGATCCTGGCGGTCGTACTCGGCGGCACGTCCTTGAACGGCGGGAAATTCTACCTGCTCGGAAGCATGGTGGGAGCTCTGATTGTCCAAACCCTCACGACTACCATATACGCATTCGGCGTCCCGCCTGAGATCGCGCAGGTAGTCATCGCCTTGGTCGTGCTCGTGATAAGTCTGCTCCAATCGGGGAAATTCCGAACTATGATCGCGGGATTCTTCGGAAAGAGGGAGTTAGCGATATGAAGGCCCGATTCAGCATCAACTCGAGGAATCTCCCTACCCTCTTCACCCTCGGTCTCTTCGTCATCATGTTCGCCGTGGGCTCGCTGTCATTCCCCGGGTTCCTCTCGCCGCAGAATTTCTTGAACCTGTTCATCGACAACTCGTACCTCCTGATACTCGGCGTGGGCATGACCTTCGTGATCATCTCGGGGGGCATCGACCTATCCGTCGGCTCCGTGCTCGCCTTCTCGACCATGCTCTCGTCGAGCCTCCTGGAGAAGTCCCATTGGGACCCGCTCCTGGTGATACCGGTCGTGCTATTGGCGGGAGTCGCCCTCGGCCTCTTCATGGGATACATCATCCAGGCCTTCGATTTACCGCCTTTCATCATCACGCTCGCCGGGCTTTACCTCGCTCGAGGCCTTTGCTATGTGGTCAGCATCGACACCATCGGAATCAGCAATCAATTCTGGCAAGACGCCGCGCACGCGCAGTGGAACGTCATCGGCCAAAACTTCATCTCGCCGAGCGTCGTCATAGGCGCGGTCGTGGTCATCGCGGGCGTGTTCATTTCCCGCTCGACGAAATTCGGCCGGACCGTGTACGCGATAGGCGGAAACGAGCAATCGGCGATCCTGATGGGCCTGCCCGTCGCGCGGACGAAGGTCATGATCTACGGCCTCAGCGGCTTCTGCTCGGCGCTCGCCGGGATCGTGTTCACCTTCTACACTCTCTCGGGCTACGCGCTGAACGGGAAGGGGATGGAGATGGACGCGATCGCCACGGTAGTTATCGGCGGCACCCTCCTCACGGGGGGAGTCGGCGGCGTGTTCGGAACCGTATTCGGCGTCCTGGTGTACGGTACGATCCAAATACTAATCGTATTCCAGGGAACGCTGAACTCGTGGTGGACGCGAATCGCGATCGGCTTCCTTGTCTTCCTATTCTGCCTACTGCAGCGGGTATTCGAATCGAGGAAGGTCGGCAAGGCGAAGAAGCCCGAGGCGAAGGTTCCTGCAAAGAGCCCAAGCTAACAAGCGCAGGATAGACGAGTCCGGACCGCCCGCCCTTGGGATGTTCAAGCGCGCGGGCGGGCCGTCGATTCGCGGACGATCAGCTCGAAGCCGAACGTAGTCGAATCGACTCCGGCAAGCTCTCCCGCGATAAGGGCCGACATGAGCTCGGCGGTCTTTTTCCCCATTTCGTGTATTGGCTGGCGCACCGTCGTGAGGCCGGGCGAGAGGAAGGCGCAGATATCGATGTCATCGAAGCCGACCACCGAGAGATCCCCGGGAACGGAGAGGCCGGCCTCGAATAGGGTGCGAATCGCCCCGATCGCGAGCTCGTCGGTTTCGGCGAACACGGCCGTCAATCCCTTGGCCCTCGAAAGCAGGCTCCTCATGCCGTCCCGTCCTTCCTCGGCGCTGTAGGATGGGGCGCGCTCGACGATTCCCTCGTCGAAGGCCAGGCCCGCGGCTTCGAGCGCCGCCTTGTAGCCGACCGTGCGCTGGGCCGCGAAGGAGAAATAGGATCCCGACAGCAGCCCGATCCTTCGGTGGCCGAGCTCGATGAGGTGCTGGGTCGCCGCGCGGGCGCCTTCCTCCTCGTTTACATGGATAGAAAGGAATTCGAGCTCTGGCCTATCGAAGGTGCAGAGGACTACGGGAAGGGAAGAGGCGGTCAGGTACTCGTAAAACTCGGGGTGGCTCACCTCGTGGATCATGATGATTCCGTCCAGCTTCTCGCCCTTGAGCTTTCGGAGGCATTTCATCTCGCTCTCCGGCTCCCATTTCACGAAGAAAAAGGACGTGCGGTACCCGAAGCCTTCCAAGTGGTGCTCGATGATCGAGAAGAGCTCGCGCTGGAACATGTTGAAGGTATCCGGGATCACGATGCCGACGGTGAAGGTGCGCTTGAGCACCATGGATCTAGCCGCGTTGTTGGGCACATAGCCGGTTTGCTTGACCAAGGCGAGGATGCGCTCGCGGATTTCCGGCTTGACGTACTGCCGCTGGTTGACGACCCGCGAGACCGTCGAGGCGGAAACCCCGGCGAGTTTCGCTATGTCTTTGATGCTCATAGTGGCTGGCACGGCCCCAATCTAAACTTCTAGCCCTAGAGGTACAAGGCCTGGCTGGCTCCAGATTTTCCGTTTGACAGATCAGAAAAGCAGGGTAATAATAATTGAAGTTCTGAAAACGTTTGCAGATAACGTTTGCAGAACATGGATCTTTGTGTTCTGGCCTCTAGGTCGGAGGATTTATGCGGGACAGCGGACTGAACATCGGTATTTCCGGCCTAGGCAGACTGGGGAAGCGGCATGCCCGGAACCTCGCCTTCAAGGTCAGCGGGGCGAAGATAGCTGCAGCCTGCAGCATCGTCCCCGAGGAGCTGGAATGGGCCCGAAAGGAGCTGGGAGTCGAGAGACTCTACTCCGACTACGACGCGATGCTCGACTCAGGCGGATTGGACGCCGCATTTCTCGTCAGCTCCTCTTCGGTCCACGCATCCCAGGCGATAAAGGCCCTGGGATGCGGCCTCCACGTGTTTACGGAGAAGCCCATGGGCGTGAGCCTCGCGGAGTGCCTCGAAGTCGAGAGAGCCTCCTCCGCCCGCCCCGACCGCGTATTCCTTGTCGGCTTCGTCCGCCGCTTCGACCCTAGCTACGCCCGCGCCAAGGAACTGATCGACGGGGGTGCCATAGGCGAACCCTTCCTCGTCAGGTCCCAGACCGCCGATTTGGACGAGTACGCGCCTTTCCAGGTGGCCTTCGTCCCGAGCTCGGGCGGGATATTCCTCGACATGAACGTGCACGACGTGGATCTCGCCAGGTGGTTCCTCGGCGCCGAGGCCGAAAGCGTGCACGCGATGGGCGGCAGCTTCGTCCATGGCGAGTTCGAGTCCGTCGGCGACGCGGACAATACCGTCGCGATAATTCGTTTCGCCGGGGGCAAAATGGCGGTAGTCTCGGCAAGCCGAACCGCTTTCCACGGCCATGACACACACACCGAAATTACCGGAAGCAAGGGGATAATCAAGATAGGCATGACTCCCGCCTCCAGCCGGGTCGAGCTGTTCGACTCTCTCGGGGCCAGGGTCGAGTGCGTCAAGGATTTTTACGAGCGCTTCTCGGACGCCTTCCTGGCGGAGGCGCAGGAGTTCGTGGACTGTGTCCTTCAAGGACGGAGGCCTTCGATCTCGGCGCAGGACGGGACGAAGGCCACCGAGGTCGGATACGCGCTGACGAAGTCGTTCCGCGAGAAACGACCCATCGATCTGGCTTAATCGGACATCGAGCCGTGAAAGCATAGGAGGATTCGGAATGAAAAAGCTCGTAGTGGTAGCGCTGCTCCTCGCCCTCGTATTCTCGGGATGGGCCGCGGGGCCGAAGGTGAAGGTTGGCGTCTGCATCGCGAATTTCAATGACACCTTCCTCATGTACATGAAGGACGGCATGGACAAGTTCGCGAAGACCCTCTCCGACATCGAGGTGACCTACGCCGACGGCAAGGAAGACGCCGCGACCCAGCTTTCGCAGGTGGAGAACTTCCTGAGCCAGGGCGTGGACGTCGTAGTAGTAGTGCCGGTCAACACCGAAGCGACGAACACCATCACCGCCAGCGTCCAGAAGGCCGGCAAGAAGCTCGTCTACGTGAACCGCTATCCCGCCAGTCTCCCGAAGGGCGTCGTATACGTCGGCTCCGAGTCGATCCAGGCCGGCATCCTCCAGATGGAGGCGCTCGGCAAGAAACTGGGCGGCAAGGGCAATATCGCCATCCTCGAGGGCCCGCTCGACAACGAGGCTGCGCTGAAGAGGACCGAGGGCGTCCAGCAGGTCGTCAAGCAGAAGTTCCCGAACATCAAGATCGTCAGCGTCCAGGTCGGCCACTGGAACAAGGACGAGGGCCGTTCCATCATGGAGAACTGGCTCTCCGCCGGGCAGAAAATCGACGCGATCGCCGCCAACAATGACGACATGGCCCTCGGCGCCCTCCTCGCCATCCAGGCCGCCGGCAAGCTCCACAAGATCCTCGTGGCCGGCGTCGACGCTACCCCCGACGCCCTCGCCGAGATGGCGAAGGGCAATCTCGACATCACCGTCTTCCAGAACGCGGACGGCCAGGGCAAGGGCGGAATCGAGACTGCGTACAACCTCGCGAAGGGGAAGGCGGTCAAGGACCAGGTTTGGATACCCTTCGAGCTCGTCACCCCGGAAAATTACAAGAACTACATGAAAAAGTAGCGAGAGGTAAGTCCCCGAAGAGGGGCAGGGCCGCTCCGGTCGTCCCGGAGCGGCCGTCTTGAATCGATGCGGAAAGGCGGGGGAATCGCGATGGCGTACGAGAATATCCTGGAAGTAGAGCACCTCAGTAAGAGATTTCCCGGAGTCGTAGCCCTCGACGACGTGGAGTTGCGGGTAAAGACAGGGACCGTCCATGCGCTCATGGGGGAGAACGGGGCCGGGAAGTCGACTCTCATGAAGGTCCTCAACGGGATGTACAAGCCCGATTCCGGCGTCATCCGCTTCAAGGGTGAACCGATAACGATCCAGGATACCCGCTCCGCGATATTGAATGGGATCTCGATGATCCACCAGGAGCTGAGCCCGATTCCGCAGATGACGGTGGCAGAGAACATTTTCCTGGGAAGGGAGCCCATAGGGCCCTTGGGGCTGATAAACTACAAGAGGCTCAAGGAGATGACGCAGGAATTGCTGGATCGCCTCAGCATCCGGATCGATCCTTCGGTCAAGGTCGTAAACCTGAGCGTCGCCAATATCCAGCTCATCGAGATCGCCAAGGCGATCTCGTATAACGCCGACCTGATAATAATGGACGAGCCGACCTCCGCGATTACCGAGCGCGAGGTCGAGGACCTTTTCAAGATCATCCGCGCCTTGCGCGATGGCGGCAAGAGCATTATTTACATCACGCATAAGATGGACGAAGTATTCCATATCGCCGACTACGTCACGATCTTCCGCGACGGGAAATATATCGGGACCGACAAGGCCGACTCCATCACGAAGCAGGTCCTCATCGAGAAGATGGTGGGCCGCGCCTTGGACGAGATGTTCTATAAGGAGAAGACCAAGGTCGGAGAGGTGATGCTCGAGGCGAGGAATCTCACCAAGACGGGGCAATTCGAGGACGTGAGCTTCAAGGTCCATCGAGGGGAAATCCTCGGGATATCCGGCCTGATGGGCGCCGGCCGCACGGAGCTCCTGGAAAACGTCTTCGGGATCACCTCGCGGGAATCCGGGGCGGTGCTCGTGAAGGGGAAGGAAGTCAGGATAAAGTCGCCCGCCGACGCGATACGCCACGGCATGGCCCTCCTGACGGAAGACCGGAAACTTACAGGGCTGTACCAGATGCTCAGCGTCCGCGACAATATGTATATCGCGAATATCCGAAGCTATATCCGGCTGCTCTCACTCGATTTCAAGAAGATCAGGATGGATTGCGAGAGCCAGGTACGAAAGCTCCGGATCAAGACCCCGAGCCTCCAGCAGACGATCCGGAACCTCTCCGGAGGCAATCAACAGAAAGTCCTGATCTCGCGCTGGCTCCTCACCGACCCCGAGATCCTGATCCTCGACGAACCTACTCGCGGAATCGACGTAGGGGCCAAAGCGGAGATTCATCGCCTCATGACCGAGCTCGCCAAGGCCGGGAAGGCAATTATCATGATCTCGTCGGAGCTGCCGGAGATACTGGGCATGAGCGACCGCATCCTGGTCATGCACGAAGGCCGGAAGACGGGGGAGCTGGCGCGGGAAGAGGCCACCCAGGAGAAGATCATGAACCTCGCGACCGGCGAGGTCGAGGCGATAGCGGCCAATGGACAATGAGCGGACGTACCGATTAGCCCAGAACGATAAAGGAGAGCGCGCTATGGCGAGCAAGGCAGAGGAAGCGGCGATCGGCGAGAAGCCCGTCGGCGGCGCCGGAAAGAACGGCATATTGACGACGATAAAGGCTATGTGGACGAAGATAGGCATCCTCTTCATCTTTATCGGGATGGTGATCTTGGCGTCCTTCCTATCGCCGGCCTTCCTGAAGGCCAATAACCTGATGAACGTGGTCATGCAGGTCTCGTACATCGGGCTGATCGCGCTCGGCGTGACGGGAGTCATCGTGAGCGCGGGCGTCGACCTGTCCTCAGGCTCTATCGTAGCCTTGACCGCCGTCGTATCGTCCAGCTTCGCCCAACGGCCGGATTGGGCGGCCGCGCTATTCCCCGGCCTGACCGGCCTTCCTTTCATCGTTCCGCTGATGGTCGGCCTCCTCGTCGGGTCCCTCGTGGGCTTCGTGAACGGCTGGCTCATAGCGAAGACCAACATACCGCCCTTCATCGCGACCCTGGGAACGATGACGGCGGTACGCGGCCTGGCGCAGCTCTATAGCCGCGGCCGCCCCGTATCGGGCCTGTCCGACGCCTATAACTTCATCGGGCAGGGTTCGCTTTTCGGCGTGCCTTTCGCCGTCCTGCTCCTCCTGGTATTGGCGATAATTACGCATTTCATGTATTCTCGGACCCGATTCGGGCGCTACGTGTACGCGATCGGCGGGAACGTCAACGCCGCGCGGGTATCGGGGATCAACGTCGGCAAGAACCTGATCCTGATCTACACCTTCGCCGGCTTCCTCGCCTCCGTCGCGGGAATCGTCGTCGCCTCGCGCATCGGTTCGGGCCAGCCGGGCCTGGGAAACGGCTACGAGCTCCAGGCGATCACCGCGGCGGTGATCGGCGGGACCTCCTTCTCGTCGGGAGGCATCGGTACGGTGCCCGGGACGATCATCGGGACACTGATCATCGGCGTCCTGAACAACATCCTCGTCCTCACGAACGTATCCGCGTACTTCCAGGACATAATCAGGGGAATCATCATCGTGGGGGCCGTCATCATCGATGAGCGGCGCCGCAGAGTCAGGAAATAGGGGGACCTTCATGTCGACCATCAACGTAGGAATCATCGGGGCGGGCAGGATCGGGAAGATCCATGCCGAGAATATCGCTTACTTCATGCCTCAGGCCAAGATAGCGGCCATCGCCGACCTCAATATGACGCCCGCCATCGAGGCCTGGGCCAAGTCGCTGGGCATTCCAAAGGCGCTTAAGGACCCGGCCGCCCTGATGGCCGACAAGGACATCTCGGCGATCCTGATCTGCTCGTCGACCGACACCCACGCCGATTTCGTGGTCAAGGCCGCCCAGGCAGGGAAGCATGTTTTTTGCGAGAAGCCCGTGGACCTCACCGTGGCGAAGGTCCAATCCGCCCTGGACGCGGCCAAGAAGGCGGGAGTCAAGCTGCAAGTGGGCTTCAACCGCCGCTTCGACCATAACTTCCGTCGGGTACGGGACCTCGTGGAGTCCGGCGCCGTGGGAACGCCCCAGCTCGTGAAAATAACGTCCCGCGATCCCGCGCCTCCCCCTCCCGCCTACGTCGCGGTATCGGGCGGCATTTTCCTCGATATGATGATCCACGACTTCGACATGGCGCGCTTCCAGGCGGGCAGCGAGGTCGTCGAGGTATACGCCGCCGGGGCGGTTCTCGTGGATCCGGCGATCGGGAAGGCGGGCGACGTGGATACGGCCATCGTCACGCTCCGCTTCGCCAACGGGGCCCTGGGCGTCATCGACAATTCTCGGAAGGCGATCTACGGCTACGACCAGCGCGTGGAGGTTTTCGGCTCCAGGGGCGCCGCCTCAGCCGAGAACGACGCGCCGAGCACCGTCAAGCTTTCGAACGAGTCCGGCGTTATAGGCGATAAGCCGCTTTTCTTCTTCCTCGAGCGCTACAAGGATGCCTTCATCGCCGAGATGCGCGCCTTCCTGGACGCCGTGGCCTCCGGCAAGCCCACTACCGTGACGGGAGAGGACGGGCTGCAGGACCTGCTCGTCGCCCTCGCCGCCAAGAAATCCCTGGCCGAGGGCCGGCCCGTGAAGATATCCGAGATCGCGTAAGGGAGCGAGAAATGCAGTTCAAGCATCCGCTTCCCTTCGCACGAGGCTATGAGCCGGTCGTGGACCGCCTCGGCGCCAACGCCGACATGCTCATGGATTTCGGAATCCTCACGCTGGGACCCGGAGAGGCTTGGAGCTCCGGCCCGGCCGACGAAAAGGCCCTGCTCCTCATGTCGGGGGAGGCCGAGTTCGCCTGGCCGGGAGGGAACGCGCGGGCCGCCCGCTCGAGCCTGCTCGACGAGACGCCCAGCGTGCTCCACGCGCCTGACCGCGCGGAGGCGCGCCTGACCGCCGGCGCCCGCGGCGCGCAGCTTGCGATAGTCCGAACCGAAAACGCTAACGACTTCGCCCCGCGCTTCTTCAGGCCCGAGGAATGCCGCAGCGAGGAGCGCGGCAAGGGAACGATGCGCGAAACCAGCACGAGGCTTGTGCGCGCCGTCTTCGACGACTCGAGCGCTCCTCGTTCCAACCTGGTGCTCGGGGAGGTCGTAGGCTCGCCGGGGAAATGGTCGAGCTATCCTCCGCATCATCATCCTCAACCTGAGATCTACCACTACCGTTTCCTGCCCGAGAACGGCTTCGGCTTCACGACCCTGGGCGAGGACGCCTACCTCCTGAAGGACAAGGACACGGTTCTCATACGCGAGGGGCAGGTCCACCCGCAGGTGACGGCGCCAGGCTACGCACTATGGTACCTGTGGGTCATCCGGCACCTGGACGGCGCGCGCTATCGTTCTCCGTACCCCATCTTCGCGGCGGAGCACGAATGGGTCATGTCGCCCGACGCGGATATCTGGGCGCCGCCCTCGGAGAGGGCTTCTCGGTAAGCCAGCGCATAAAATAAGGAGAGGTCGATGAGCACCGTGAGATTGACGATGGCGCAGGCCCTGATCAAGTTCCTGGACAATCAATATATCGAAATCGACGGAGAGCAAACGAAATACGTAGCGGGGGTCTTCGGCATCTTCGGCCACGGGGTCGTCGTGGGCCTCGGGGAGGCCTTGGCGGCCACGGGGCACTCGCTCCGGTTCTACCAGGGCAAGAACGAGCAAGGAGCCGCCCACGCTGCCATCGGATTCGCAAAGCAGAAAGACCGGCGCCAGATCATGGCGGTCACGAGCTCGATCGGGCCGGGCGCGCTCAACATGGTGACCGCCGCGGGTACGGCGACGGTGAATAGAATTCCCGTTCTGTTCCTTCCCGGCGATTCCTACGCCTGCCGCCAGCCCGACCCCGTCCTTCAGCAGGTCGAGCAGCCGGGCGACAGCAACATCACCGCGAACGACGCCTTCAAGCCCGTAAGCCGCTATTGGGACCGCGTGTCGAGGCCCGAGCAGCTGATGACGGCGATGATGAACGCCATGCGCGTGCTCACGGACCCCAGCGAGACCGGCGCCGTGACAATAGCGCTCCCTCAGGACGTCCAGGGCGAGGCCTACGACTATCCCGAGGAGTTCCTCGCGAGGCGCGTCCACCACGCGGAGCGCCGAATGCCGACCGAGGCGCAGGTAGCCCGCGCGGCGGCGATGATTGCGGCGGCCAGGAAGCCGCTCGTGATCTGCGGGGGAGGCGCGCGCTATTCCGGCGCGGGGGAGGAGCTGCGGGCTTTCTGCGAGAAATTCCACGTGCCCTTCGGCGAGACCCAGGCGGGGAAGGGAATCGTGCCCTGGGACAATCCATACAACCTGTCCGGCATCGGGCTCACCGGCAGCCAGGCCGCCAATCGGCTCGCCAAGGAGGCCGATCTGGTCCTGGCCTTGGGGACCCGCCTCGGGGATTTCACTACTTGCTCGAAATGGCTTTTCCAGAATCCCGCCTGCAGATTCCTCGCGATAAACGTCGCGAGCTTCGACGCATACAAGATGAATGCAGAGCCCATCGTGGCCGACGCCAAGCTCGCCTTGGCCGCGATCTCGGTGAGCCTGGCGAGGTCCGGCTACAAGTCCGGCTGGGGCGGCGCGATCGAGCGGGAGCGGGGGATTTGGAAGGCCGAGGTCGACAGGCTTTACTCCGAGGAGGATCCCTCGGGGCTCTCCCAGGCGCGTGCCCTGGGCGAGCTCAACGACGTCCTCCTCCCGGCGAGCGCGATCGTAGTCTCGGGATCGGGATCCATCCCGAGCGACATGCAGCGCGTATGGCGCACGCGCGTCCCCGGTACTTACCACATGGAGTACGGCTTCTCCTGCATGGGCTACGAGATAGCCGCCTCCCTCGGCGCGAAGATAGCGGAAACCGACAGGGAGGTCGTGGCGATAGTCGGGGACGGGGCATATACGATGCTCCACACCGAGCTCCTCACGGCCGTCCAGGAGGGCCTCAAGATCATCGTCGTGGTCCTGGACAACTCGGGCTTCCACTGCATCGACAACCTGCAGTCGAGCCAGGGCATCGTCCATTTCGGCAACGAATGGAATAGGCGCGATCCTTCGACGGGAATGCTCACGGGGGCGCCGGTCGCCGTCGATTTCGCGAAGAACGCCGAGAGCTGGGGGGCGGTGGGCCTGCGAGCGCGCACCGTCGAGGAATTCCGCGCTGCGGTCCGCCGGGCACTCGCGGAAAAAGGTCCCGTCGTCATCGACGCGAAGGTCAGCCCGAAATCCATGACCAAGGGATACGAGTCCTGGTGGAGGGTCGGGACCGCCGAGGTTTCCGACAATCCGGCGGTCGTGGCGGCCGCCAGGGAGATAGCCGAGAACGTTGCCAAGGCGAGGAAATTCTAAGGAGACAGCATGAGCGATAGAAAAGTGAGATTGGCCATCGCGCCCATCGGATGGACGAACGACGACCTGCCCGAGCTCGGCGGACAGATTCCCTTCGAGCAGTGCGTGAGCGAGATGGCCCTCGCCGGGTTCGAGGGTAGCGAGGTCGGGAATAAGTACCCGAAAGACCCAGCGGTCCTCAACCGGGCCCTCGCCCTCCGCGGCCTCACGATCTGCAACGCCTGGTTTTCCTCTTTCCTCACTACCAAGCCCTACGCCGAGGTCGAGAAGGCATTTATCGCGCATCGGGATTTCCTCCACGCCGTCGGGGCGCGGGTGATAGGAGCCGCGGAGCAGGGCCATTCCATCCAGGGTCAGGCCTTATCCGTCTTCGACGAGAAGCCGCGCTTTAGCGACGAGGAGTGGAAGAAGCTGGGCGAGGGCCTGAACAGGCTCGGGGAGAAGGCGCGGGAGAAGGGCATGGCCCTCACCTACCACCACCACATGGGAACGGGGGTCCAGACGGCCGAGGAGATCGACCGACTCATGGAGTCTACGAAACCGGGAATCCTCGACCTGCTCTACGATACCGGCCATCTCGTGTTCGCCGGTGAGGACCACCTCGCCGTCCTGAAGAAGTGGGGCAAGCGCGTGAAGCACGTCCACCTCAAGGATGTGCGCCCGCAGGTGCTGGCCCGGGTCAGGCGAGAGAAGCTGAGCTTCCTCCAGGCGGTCAAGGCCGGAGCCTTTACGGTGCCGGGCGACGGCTCGGTCGATTTCGGGCCGGTTTTCAAGGAGCTCGCGTCCATCGGCTACGAGGGCTGGTGGGTCGTGGAAGCCGAACAGGATCCTGCCATCGCGAATCCCCTCGAGTACGCGATTCTGGCGAGGAAGTACATTCGCGAGAAATCGGGGATCTAGGGAGGCAGGAATGGCTAAGGTCAAGGTCGGCGTCGCCGGCTACGGCGTGATAGGGCAGCGGCTGGCGGACGGCGTGGCGCTGCAGAAGGACATGGAGCTCGTCGGCGTGGCGGACGTGGCGCCGACGCTGTCGGTGCGGGCGCTGCGCGAGAAGGGGATGCCCTACGCTCTGTACTGCGCGGCCGACGACAAGCGGGCCGACCTCGAGAAGGCGGGCATCCCTGTGTCGGGCAGCCTCGAG